>DBHI01000056.1:4094-4973 GCA_002296125.1 Anaerolineales bacterium UBA832
GAAAATTCATTTATAACTTCTATATCTAATATAAGCAGCTAGAAAAAACAAACTACAAAAGTAAAGTCATACTAATGATCAAATGCCTATTAGAGCTATACAAACTATAATTCAACCAAAAACTGTAATCGAAGGTGCTGGAGTAAAGTTAAGAAGATCTATTTTCCCTCATCATTCAAACGTATTTGATCCATTCATTCTATTTGACCACTTCATATTTGAAAATCCTATTGAAGGTCCAATTTCAGGATTTCCGATGCACCCACATCGTGGGATTGAAACAGTTACATACATGCTTTCTGGATCTACTCACCATAGAGACAGTCTAGGAAACACCGGAGTAATTGGACCTGGCGACGTACAATGGATGACTAGTGGAAGTGGCATTCTTCACGAAGAAATGCCCAGAAAAGATAAGCATGGTCATGTAGATGGTTTTCAATTATGGGTAAACCTACCAAGTTCACAAAAAATGACTAAACCTAAATACCAAGAAATAATTTCCACCCAGATTCCACAAATAGATAATAATGGCTGGCATGCAAAGCTAATAGCTGGAGAAATTAATGGTGCGATAGGTCCAGTCAAAGATATCTATGCGAATCCATCCTACATTGATCTAACTCTTGATGCAAGTTCAAAATTCTTACACAAAATCCCAAAAGAAGATACAGTGTTTCTATACTTATTTGAAGGTAGATGCGCAATTCCAAACCATAAAGAAATAATACAATCTACAACACTAGTCCACTTAGGTGATGGAGACATATTAGAAATCTATACCGATACAGGAGCAAGACTTATCTTAATATCAGCTAGTCCATTTAATGAACCAATAGTTCCTTATGGACCATTTGTAATGAATACTAAAGAGGAAAT
>DBHI01000056.1:5286-5503 GCA_002296125.1 Anaerolineales bacterium UBA832
TGTAATGAATACTAAAGAGGAAATCAAACAGGCTCTACAAGACCTACGCCAAGGCACATTTATAAAATAACTTAACATAGAGTCAATCAGTTCTGAACCAATCTTCCAATACTAAACATAATAATCGCACCAATAGCTAACAACATCCCAATTAATAGATAGAAATTCCACTGTTCACCTAATAATACAACTCCGACTACTACACTAGTAGTTATAA
>DBHI01000114.1 GCA_002296125.1 Anaerolineales bacterium UBA832
CTTCTCTCGTTGTTTGTGCTTTTTCCGATACTATTGCTACCTTTTCACCTAACAGAGAATCGATTAATGTAGACTTTCCAACATTAGGTACTCCTACTACAGCCACTAGACCTGTCTTACACATAATCTATTTAACTTCCAGTAATTTAAGATAAACCAACCACATAATAACCTCTACCAATCAATTTAGTAGACTTATAGCATCCACTAAGCAATCCCTATTTAAGTTACCTTCCACCACAAATAGTGGTAGTTGTTCATTGAATTTATACATATCAGCATTACTTTCATTGTATCCATTGGCAATCAACAATGCATCAACTTTTTCCCAAGATTCATTAACTCTATCCTTACAACAAATCACTAGAGGTATACTTAAATCAATATCCCGAAGCCAGACAGATATCGAAAGGTTCTCTTCACTAATACCATGCACTTCTGATCTAGGATAAGTAATACCCTTATCTAAAATAAATCTTATAGCCTCGTCACCAGAGTACACCTTACCATAATCTGTAACAACTTCTGATGGAAACATATGAGAATCAGAACCGTACAAAGTAAATCCATATTTTATATCCTGACATTTTGAAGTAAGAACATCAATTTCTTCGTATTTACTTTTGAAAACCGTAAATCCATATGCTAGAAATACATACCCCTTACACCTAAGAAGGACACAGTCTCTCATTTTCTCAAACCAAACTCTGGTAGTAAAGCCGATTCCCATACTAGGTTTCTATACTATTCAGTATCCCATTTTATCCAAAGTCTCAAGGGTAAACCTAACAGACTCAACTGACTTATCAAACATTGATTTCTCACTATCATCTAAGTCCACTTCAATAACTCTTTCAAGACCATTTTCTCCCAAGACAGTGGGCACACCAATAAACATGTTCTCCAAACCATATTCACCCTGCAATAACGCAGTAACTGGTAATACTCTCTTTTGGTCTTTCAGTATAGACTCAACCATTTCTGCTACGCTAGCAGCAGGTGCATAATAGGCTGATCCATCTTCCAACAATCCTACAATTTCACCTCCACCCTTCCTTGTCCTCTCTACAATGCCATCAATTATATCTTTATCTAACAATTGATCCATAGGAACGCCACCTATAGATGTATGCCGTGTAAGAGGAACCATATCGTCACCATGGCCACCAAGAACCATAGCCTGAACATCTCGTACGGAAACACCAAGAGCCTCAGCCACGAAATACCTATACCTAGCTGTATCCAATACTCCAGCCTGTCCAATTACACGATTTCGCGGGAAACCACTAATTTTATGACCTAAATAAACAATTGCATCTAAAGGATTTGTAACATATATTAAAATCGAGTCAGGAGACCTACTAACAATCTCTTCAGTTACTTTCTTAGTAATATCAGCATTTGTGCTAATCAAATCCTCACGAGTCATACCGGGTCTTCTAGGTATTCCCGCAGTAATAACAACCACATCAGAATTGATTGTGTCACTATAATCTGATCCACCGATCACTTTAACACTCGATCCGTGCACTGGTGTTGACTCAGCCATATCCAAAGCTTTACCTTTTGTCTTGCTTTTCAAGCTCTCTATATCTACTAGAACTACATCTGCCAACTCTTTACAAATAAGTATATGTCCTAAAGTGGAACCCACAAAACCACTACCTACTACAGAAACCTTCTTTCTAGCCATAATAACTCCTTAATTTGTACTATTCCATTAATTTTTACCAATCAAAAACACATTTATTCCGTCAAACTATCTTCCAGAGATTTCATTTCACTAAAAGCTTTAATAGCTACTCGCACCATACCTTCATCTGGTTCTCTTGTGGTCAGCCTTTGCAACAATAAACTTGGTTTCATCAATACTCTAATGATATACAAATGCTGATTCCTAGCGGTGAATCTGATATATTCATATGCTATTGAAGCAAGAAAAGGCACTAAAGCTAATCGAGTAATAATTCTGCTAGTTAACGACATAGGTCCTAGAAGCGCAAAAATAACCACACTAAAAACTACAACAATCAGCAAAAATCCAGTACCACATCTAGGATGTTCACAAGAATATTTTGCAACATTTTCAACAGTAAGATCTACATTATCTTCATATGCATTAATAGTCTTATGTTCTGCTCCATGATAACCATAAACTCTTCGAATATCTGGCAACAACCCAATAATCGAGACGTATCCGATCAAAATGCATAATCTTACAAATCCTTCAATAATGTTAATTCCCAAACCAGTCAATTCACCCAAATTAGATCCGATTTGCGCAATCAAAGTTGGTAAAACAAAAAATATACTTAGACCAATTCCCACAGAAAACACAATAGACCAGACATCTATCGGGGCATCATAACTAGCTTCTTCTCCCTCAGCTATAGATGCAGAATACATAAGACTTCTAACACCCAACCCAAAAGCATCAACAAGTCCTACAACCCCTCTTAACAATGGTATTTCAGACATTTTCTTAGAAAAACTATTTACAAGCTTCTGTCTATAGACAATGATCTCATCATCAGAATTTCTAACTGCAATTGCCATCGCTCTTTTTCCACGCATCATCACACCTTCAATAACAGCTTGACCACCATACAATCTTGAACTATTCAATATCATTTTTTATGTTTCCTAAATTTCATTCTAAATCGTGTAATAAGTTAACCTTTTAGATCAAATAACAAATTATACAGCATACTGTTATTACTATGTTATACTTTCGTTCTTGTCAAATTACGAAACTAGCCTGCCCGTATGGTGTTAACATATATATATGATGAGGTCATAAAAACTTGACAGATCTTCCAAAAAACGACAGTGAGCTTATACAATTAGCCAAGGAAGATCCAGTACAATTTGGGCACATATATGAGCGATATGTCAAAAAAATTTATACATACATATATTATCGCACAGGAAATGTGTATGATGCTGAAGACCTAACTACTAATGTCTTTATAAGAGCAATGAACAACCTACCGAAATATCAAGATAGAGGATTGCCATTTTCCTCCTGGTTGTATCGTATAGCACACAATTTAATATCTAATTGGTACAGAGATAAAGCCAAGCACGATGAAATCAACTTAGACAGCAATCCTTACATAACAGAACCAGACTCAGACCCCCATCAAATTAAGGAAGATAATGAAAATACTGAGATACTACTAGAGGCAATAAAAACACTCCCTCCGGATCGACAAGAACTATTAATACTTAAATTTGTTGACCGACTATCAAATAGAGATATAGGCAAAATAATGCGAAGAAGTGAAGGCGCAATAAAAAGTTTATATCACAGAACTCTACTCAGTTTAAAAAAAGAAATAAACAAAAACGATACTGGATAATCTGCCATGAACAATGATTCATATAAATCAGACAAATACTCTTCAGAATCACTGAAAGAAAGAACGCTTAAAGATCTTCTGAGCACATCCCATGCAATCAAAAAAACCCTTAATCTAATAACACCTCGCGAATCTTTTGTAAAGGAACTAAGGCAAAATCTAGATAATAATGTTAAAAATGTAGAAAGATCTATAAAAGAATCATCTCAAAAAAAGCAGCAACTCAAATGGACCGTAATTGGAGCCGGAATAGGAATATACA
Source organism: Anaerolineales bacterium UBA832 (assembly GCA_002296125.1). GTDB lineage: Bacteria > Chloroflexota > Anaerolineae > Anaerolineales > UBA11657 > UBA11657. Next base: position 3,625 of record DBHI01000114.1, read on the forward strand.
CGATCAGTCTTCTAGTAACAGCAATTAGATTTATAAAATGGTTTTCCTCAACTAGAAATACTAAACACAAACAATAATTTACTAAACAACAACGTTTCGCATTTTACCAATTTTTCCAACCTCAGATTCTAGTACATCTCCCGGTTGCAAGAATTTTGGTGGAGTTCTTACAAAACCCACTCCTTCAGGTGTACCTGTAGCTATAATATCTCCAGGATAAAGCGTATGTCCCTTTGAAAAAATGGCTATAGTTTCAGCAACAGTAAACATCTGTTCAGAAGTGTTTGATTCCTGCATCAATTCACCGTTTACCCAGCAACGAATATCTAAATTCTGTGGATTTCCAATCTCATCTGATGTAACTATCCAGGGTCCCATAGGACAAAATCCATCCATACTCTTTCCTAAATAAAACTGTTTGTGTCTATACTGCACATCTCTAGCAGAGATATCGTTCAATACAGTATATCCAAATACAGCATCTAATGCGTCATCAATGTGGACATCAATAATTTTCTTACCAATGATAACTGCCATTTCAACTTCCCAATCAATCTGACGAGAAACATTAGCGTTATATGGAATATTACCAAAAGGCCCATTTATCGTGTTTGTGCCCTTCGTGAAAACCAATGGATATTCAGGCTTTGGTATCTCTGCAGAATTACCAGACGCAGTTTCCTTTGCATGACCTGCATAATTCTTGCCTAAACACATTACGTTTCCAATTGGCCTAGGAATTGGTGCTATTACAGATGCATTATCAATATCATCAACAGGCAAACTAGAAAAATCATCCTTGTATCTTCGGGAAAATTCATCTGACTCCAATATCCAATCTATCATATTATTGGGCCACCCATCACAACTGTTTAAGTACTGAACACCATCCTCACTAACTACACCTAAAACATTCATTTCATCTACTAAGAACGTACCTATGCGCATCTTTCAGTCCTCATGTTTTTATACTTTATTAGTAATATCTAAATATAACAACAAAAAGTTTATCATCAGAGTACCAACCCGGCAAATCCACTGATAATTATACTAGCATTGAGTAATCAATAACATAGTATAATAATTCCAATATCAAAATACTAAACAATCAACCTAAGTATATTGATGTATACCATTTTTACACTTTATAAAGAAGACAAATACCATAAATTAATGTTATCATGGAATACAAAATGCCATCAATCGACAACAAAAACCGTTCAAATAGATTCAATCTAAAAAAGCTTTTTTCCAATATCGGAGCAGGAATATGCATGGGGGCAGCTGACATAGTTCCTGGAGTATCGGGTGGAACAATGGCATTTATACTAGGAATATATCAAGAACTTATTGATTCAATTAAATTGATCGATTCAACCACAATCAGGTTACTATTAAAACTCAAATTCAAAGAAGTTTTTAACTATATACCTTGGCAATTTCTTGCTTCGCTTTTCTTCGGCATGCTATTGTCAGTTGTAACTCTCTCTCAATTTATTGAAGATCAACTATCATCGAACCCAACTGTCATATGGTCATTCTTTTTTGGATTAGTATTGGCATCAGTAGTAACCATACTAAAAGCTATTAACAATTGGAGTACAACGATAATTATATTAATTATGATATCATCTGTAGTTTCATACGCAATTGTTGGAGCCGCCCCACAAAACACGCCAAACACAGCGTGGTTTATATTTTTGTCTGGAGCAATTGCTATAAACGCAATGATCCTGCCAGGAATATCTGGAGCTTATATACTAGTACTGTTAGGGAAATATAAATATATACTATCAGCGGTTAACAGCCGAGATTTTGTTACACTCACCATTTTTCTAATTGGAGCATCAATAGGTCTTGCTACATTTGTCAGGATGTTAAGCTGGCTACTCCAAAAACACAGAAATATATGTATGTCTGTCTTAACTGGCTTAATGATAGGATCATTGCGGAAACTATGGCCATGGCAATCAACAAATACACCAACGCATCCTATACTTCCTAGCTCCATGAGCTATGAAACAATAACAGTAATCGGTATAATATCAATAGGTATTTCAATGGTATTATTGTTACATAAGATATCCAACAATAAGAAAGAAACATAACATTCAACAAACTAATAAGGCATTATTGAAATGGATAATATTCTTCTTCTACACTCTAGTATAAGGTGGCTTATACTGATAGCTGGGTTACTAGCTATGCTTACACACATAGGTACGATATCCAATATAACCACTTACTCAAAATACAACAGAATAAGCGCCCTTATTTTTGCTATCACAATGGATCTACAAACTGCTATAGGTGCCATACTGCTTACAAGAAACATTATAGCTCTAGGTTATGACTATCTGATAACCGTAATCCCTCATGCTGCCAGTATGATATTGGCAATAATAACTGCACATATAGCATCAAGATGGTCAAAATCATCCCAAAAAATTATGTCTACTCTTATAGCAACTATAATTAGTCTATTGTTCATGCTTGCAGGCATTCGAGAAATTACAGGAAATTGGTTTGGATAAACATTCCTATCTAACAAAAAATTCACCCCATGATACAAGAAATACTAAACAATGCTACATTTATATCTAAAAAAGCTGGATCTATATTACTAGAAGGCTATGGAAACCCTGGAACAATAAGCCATAAAGGTGTATCTGACATAGTAACACACTACGACAAAAAATCAGAAGATCTCATAATTGAATTTATCAAAAATAAATACCCAGAACATTCAATAACTGCAGAAGAAAGTGGCATACTTAACGGAACAAAAGACAACAAGTATCACTGGCTGATTGACCCTCTTGATGGCACTACCAATTTTGCTCATAGCTTTCCATTTTTTGCAGTATCAATATGTCTACTTGATCAAAACAAACCAATCCTAGGAGTGGTGTATGATCCCCTAAGAGATGAGCTTTTTTCATCAATATCTGGGAAACCATCTACTCTGAATAACAGCCCCATAAGAGTTAGTAAAACTAATTCCTTACAAGACAGTTTAATTGGGACTGGTTTCCCTTACGATATGAATGCCAATCAATCTAATAATCTCAAAGAGTTCGGATCAATTATGTACGAATCTCAAGGAGTACGACGTGCTGGAGCCGCAGCCTTAGATCTCTGCTATACTGCTTGTGGACGATTGGATGGTTTCTGGGAATTCGAATTGCAGCCATGGGATATGGCAGCAGGAGCATTAATTGTCACTAATTCTGGTGGACAAGTGACAAATACCAATGGTGATCCCAACTGGTTTCCTGGAGTATCAGTTCTGGCTTCAAATGGATTGATTCATCAAGAAATACTAGCAAATATTAAAAATAAAAACTCATAAAATAGCTGTCGTAATATATAAGGCAAATCTGCATTTCATACATTTATTATCAACAAAGTTAAGAATAGGAACATCACATTATGTCAGAATTTTTTACACTAATTTCACCAGAAGAAGCCTTTAATAAATTGATCTCAAACCTTGATTTTAACATCAAAACACATGAAATCGCAACAGAAGATGCTTATCACAGAGTTCTCTCGGAAGATATTTATTCACCAATCAACTTACCTTCATTCACAAAATCAACAATGGATGGCTATGCTGTTAGGGCTACAGACACATATGGAGCCACTACTAGTTTGCCAACATATTTGACTTTAGTAGATGAAATCAGCATGGGTACAAAGCCTTCGTTTCATTTAAGCCAATCAGAAGCAGCTTTAATTCACACAGGTGGTATGTTACCAAAAAATGCAGATGCAGTAGTAATGATTGAAAACACACAAAAAACTCATTCAAGTGAGATAGAAGTATACCAATCCGTTTCTATTGGAGAAAATATTCTCAACATAGGAGAAGACGTAACAAAAAGCTCTCAAATAATGCCGAAAGGTACATTATTACGCCCACAAGAAATAGGAGCATTAATGGCACTGGGTATAACATCTGTACATGTAAGTAACAAGCCAATAGTTGGAATAATTTCAACAGGTGACGAAGTAGTGCATCCGAGCAAAACCATAAATCCAGGACAAGTAAGAGACATAAACTCATATACATTAAGTGCTTTAATTACATCTGCAGGAGGTATTCCAAAACGCTATGGAATTATTGAAGATGACTTTGATTCACTCTTTTCAACTGCACAAAAAGCTAATACAGAATGCGATATTGTCTTAATAATTGCAGGCAGTTCTGTAAGCCACAGAGATATCACTTCAGAAATCATTAACCAATTAGGTGATCCTGGAGTCCTATTACATGGGATTACAATTAAACCCGGCAAACCAACGATAGTAGGAATTGCACAAAACAAGCCTATTTTAGGACTACCTGGAAATCCAGTAAGTGCATTAGTGGTAGCAACTATATTACTAAAACCAACAATTTCTCACCTCCAAGGCTCAAAAATAGCTAATTTCACACCTACTATAGCCGCTATTCTATCACAAAATATACCATCAGTAGCAGGACGAGAGGATCATGTACCAGTACTACTGACTACAAATGACAATACTGTTTACGCTCGCCCAATATTTGGTAAGTCCAACCTAATATTTACATTAGTCAATTCCACAGGTAAACTCATTGTACCAATAAACTCAACCGGACTAATAAAAGATTCACAAGTAGACGTACATTTATACTAAAACTGATACTCTTATGTCATGCCTATACGAAATATATACCTAGAAGACATACCTTTAGATGAAGCAAGGAGCCATTGGGACAAACTACTTTCAACTCATGGTCTATCCTCACCTCTAGGAGGTGAAGAGATAGATATAAAATTATGTTTAGGAAGAGTTACAGCAAAGCCTGTCTGGGCTAAATTATCATCACCTCATTATCATTCAGCAGCAATGGATGGATATGCAGTAAAATCAACCACAACTGTATCAGCAACTGAAACATCCCCTATTACTCTCCAAACGCCTACAAATGCAGAATATGTCGACACAGGAAACCCAATGCCATCCTGGTCAGATGCAGTAATACCGATAGAACAAGTACATAAAACTTCGACAATATCAGAAACAAATATTACTATCTACAAATCTGCTGCCCCATGGCAGCATGTGAGGCCAATGGGTGAAGATATGGTAACAACTGAATTAGTATTACCAGCATTTCACTGCTTAAGACCTGCAGATCTTGGTGCAATAGCTGCTTCAGGACACTCTACGGTAAATGTAATAACGCAACCTACTGTAGCAATTATACCTACAGGAGATGAACTTGTAGAAATTGGCACACTACCAAAACCCGGTCAAATTATTGAATACAACTCACTAATCTTGTCTTCACAAATAAAAACCTGGAAAGCTTTACCCAAATGCTATCCTATTGTTCAAGACAACAAAAAGTACATTAAGAAAACTCTTCTAAATGCGGCATTAAATAATGATTTAATAATACTTAATGCTGGATCGTCAAAAGGATCAAAAGACTTCGCTGCTGATATAATCTCTGAAATAGGTGAAGTTGTAGTGCATGGAATTGCTGTGCGTCCAGGCCACCCTGTCATCCTTGGAGCCATAGAACATCCAGATAAGAAGAAACCAGTTCCTATAATTGGTGTTCCCGGATATCCAGTAAGTACTGTTCTAACCACAGAACTCCTCATTAAACCCTTACTACTAAAATGGCAAGGAATTGAACATCAAAAACCTATAGAAATTAAAGCATCTCTACCACGCAAAATAATGTCGCCTATAGGCGACGACGATTTCGTACGTGTAGCTGTTGGAAAAGTTGGAGATAAAACTATTGCAATACCATTAGCTCGAGGAGCTGGAGTAATATCATCTCTAGTACGAGCAGACGGCTTATTATGCATCCCACGTTTTACAGAAGGATATTCTCATCAATCTTCAGTAAATATAAATCTCTATACGCATCCTTCAAAAATAAATAAAACAATAATTGCAATAGGCTCTCATGATATATTATTAGATCTACTGTCACAACACTTGTCTAAAAACTACAATGACACTCGTTTAATATCAACAAACTCCGGAAGCATTGGTGGACTGGCATCCCTTAAACGTGAAGAGTGTCATATGTCTGGATCGCATCTATTAGACTCTGAAACAGGTGAATATAACAAATCATATGTCAAACAATACTTAAGCAACATACCCTCATCAATTATTTATTTAGCAAATCGAGAACAAGGACTAATAGTACAACCAGGTAACCCCAAACAAATAAAGTCGTTACATGATCTAACAAAACCTGACATAACGTTTGTAAACCGACAATTAGGGTCCGGAACTCGTGTACTACTTGATTATCATTTAAATCTACAAAATATACCAATAGATAAAATATCCGGCTACGATAGAGAGCAATACACACACCTAACTGCAGCGGCTACAGTATCATCTGGAGCAGCAGATGTCGCCATGGGAATTAGAGCAGCTAGTTTTGCGTTAGGATTAGATTTTATACCATTTACAACAGAAGAATATGATCTAATTATTCCAAAACACCACCTCGACAACAAGAATATACAAAACTTACTAAACACATTAATTGATAAACATTTTAATCATGATATTATGGAAATACCAGGATACAACATAGACAAAATAGGTGATATAAAATGTTCTGATACTAGTAAACTCTAAATGGAACCGGTACAATTACCAGGAAAAATAGCATAAGCATAATATATGAGATTACCTTTCTGTTATCATCTAACTCAGTCACCTCATCCAACAACTCAGGATGCTTAGTCCCAAATACATAGAGCAGAACTGCCCACCACCACCAGCCCGTCCATACAAACCCTAATGCTATCAGGAAAAACATAACAACAGGACGCCACTTTTTTGCATTACTACCAAACAAAACATAAAGCACATGACCTCCATCCAGCTGGCCAACAGGTATTAAATTTAATCCAGTAACAAGCAATCCAGCCCATCCTGCTAGAGCCACAGGATGTATATAAACATCAATCCCTCCAGCTGGACTAGGGTTACCAGTAAAAAAATATCCTATCCAATACCAGAGTGGATTAATGTCACCATACGAGTATGGTCTAGGAAGCATTTCTCCAAAGACCAGCACCTTTGAAATTAAATATAATATTGAATTACCTTCTATCTGAAAATTATT
>DBHI01000006.1 GCA_002296125.1 Anaerolineales bacterium UBA832
TATATATATATATATCAATTAATTATCTTGGCACAATCCTTGCACTTCAGATTGTGTGATAAACCGCTATCAAATCATTAGTCTTATTGAAGCATCATTTAAGACAAAAAAAACAGACTACGCTATAAAGCTAGCACGATCATGGATACATGCTTCTCCTAATGATTTCTCGATTAACTTACTACTTTCCAAAGCACTATTCAAAACTAAACAGGTAGATGAAGCATACAAAATACTAGCAAGATTATCTGTAATTGATCCTGAAAATATATTAGTTTACAAGTTACTTACTAAAGTATGTAAAGAGTTAGGCGATTCTGAAAACATGAAACTTTCTGAGGGAATACTTAATGTTCTACAAGGAAATTCACTACCTAGAATTCCTTGGCTAGTATCAACAAGAGAAAGTTTTACAGCAATTAACAATAAGCAATGGGAATTAGCAAGAGAATCCAGCGAACGTGCACTACAGGCTAATCCCATATCAGCTTTACCTGCCTTATTACTAATAAAAAGTCATTGGCTGTCTGGAAATCCAGATTTAGCATTCCCATTAGCACAAGGTTTTCACGCAAGATGGCCTGAATGTATAGCTATAAATCTATGTCTTGCAGAAGCACTGTTACAAACAGGAGATTACACAAAAGGAGTAGAGATCCTCCATGAATTAGTCAGTCTTGACCCAGCAAGAGAAGTAGTTGATAGATATTGGCAAAGAGATCACTCATATAGACCAATTTGGCCACCAGAGCCTAGTGTAAACCATCCAGGGCCTATTCCAACAGATATAGCTGCTATCTTAGGAATAAATCAATTAGAGGATACAAACAAACAACATAACAACTATAGTAATCATCAGGTTATCACTAATGCTATACCACAAGATACACCTCTACATTATGAGATGATTGAGAGTGCAAATAAAAACATATATTCTGAAATGCATGATTTATATGAATCAACAGATTATCAAACCGATAATAACAAAATAATTAATAATTCATATAATGCAACAGTACTATCTACAACAGATAACAATATATCAACTTCTAACATCGTAAATCAAAATGATTATCAAAAAAACAAACCAAACAAACTAGCAATCAACATTAATGATAAATCCCATATAGAAACAAATGAACTCCATGAATCTATAGAAGCATCCCTCTGTACACCTCAAATTGCAAATAACGTAAAAACTAATAACAAATTATCTACTCACAAACGCAGTTTAGGTAGTACCCCGGTACACATCATTATTACATGTGTCCGGCCATTAGTACAACAATTTGGTACAAAAGGTGCTGAAAAAATACTTACACTGACTAGATTGTTATCAGAAACAAGATCTCAAACACTTAGAATACAATCAGAAGTGATCTTACCTGATGTTCCTGAAAACATGGCAACTTTTGATATACCTACTATTTCAAATAATGATTCATCGTCAATAACAAATGTTATCAAAAGCATAAGTACCTATTTAGAAAAACTCAACAAACACATAGAGTCTATTCTTATAATAGGTGGAGATGAAATCATACCATTTCATCGGTTACCTAATCCTACTGATGATCACGATAGTGATGTGCCTACTGACAACCCATATGGAACAGATGATAACAACTATTTTGTTCCTAAGTGGCCTGTTGGAAGATTACCATCACATGCAGATTCAAATTCTGAATTCCTCGAGACTATAATACTAAACACAATTAATGCACATAAAAAACCAGTAATCAAGATGCCATTTTTTTACGATTGGTTAAAATGGATATTTCCATCCTGGCAGCCTGGAAAATCCCAACAAAATAATCTGGGCTACAGTGCAGACATATGGCTCGACGCATCTTTAGAAGTCTTCAACGATATAGGCAACAGAAAAAAACTAATCAGCAGTCCTCCTATAGAATCTCATACCTTCCCAATAGAACGTCTAAAAAATACTTCTGATCTATTTTATTGTAATTTACATGGCCTTGAAAATGCGCCGGAATGGTTTGGAGAAAGCACATCATTTGCCAATCCAACATCACAATACCCGGTAGCATTGAAACCATCTGACATTATAAATAATAGTCATACTCCTAATATAGTATTTACTGAAGCGTGTTACGGAGCGAATATATTAAATAAGCAAAGTGCAGATGAAGCACTTTGCTTACACTTTATGAATTTAGGTAGCATTGCAGTAATTGGCTCAACGCGAATAGCATATGGTGCTTTAGGAACACCATTAATCGGTGCAGACTTAATTGGCAAATTTTTCTATTCACATCTAAACAAAGGTATTCCAATCGGAGAAACTTTAAGAAGATCTAAAATAGGTTTAGCACAAACAATGAATTCTCGACAAGGCTTTCTTGATGGAGAAGATCAAAAAGCACTACTAAGTTTTGTGCTTTTTGGTGACCCCCTACTTAAAGGCCCAAAAATGATCCCTAATAATAGTCTTGGACTACCAAAATCAATACAAATACAAGCATCTCATGTACACAATATACAGGCTGCATGCGCTAAAAGTCATAATGCCTGTACTAAAGCAATGGATAATCCAGAAGCATTAGAACAAGTCAGAGCAATGGTGTCACACTATCTACCTGGTATGGAAAACAGTGATTATTCTGTAAGAAAACCACATATAGGTTGTGACGGGAATGATCATTCCTGTATAGCACAACATGCACATAGTAAAACTATAACTACCGATTTAGATCAGCTCATCTATTCAACCAAACGTGTGATTAATTTTAACAATCATCAAAACAAACAGTATGCTCATGCTACCGTACACAACAAATCAGGAAAAATAATCAAACTTGCTGTATCAAGATAAAACTAACAAATAAATTCATGTCTAAATCCAATAAACCATCACCGATTCTATCAACAGCCAAACAAGATACTGGTTTAGGATTTCATTTCTTTCCAGACTCACTACATTACAGTTCAAATGACATAGAATACTGGCTACCTGAACTACAAAATCTTGGTGCCAATTGGATCACATTACATGCTGAAACAAACAGATCAATTCCTGAAACTTTTCTATCGCCCCTATTACAATCAAATATAGAGCCCATAATACATATCAAAAACAATTATATAGACCATTTGGATACAGATATACTTACCAGTATCATACATGCATATGCTAACTGGGAAGTTAAATATGTATGTATATATGACTCCCCAAATATGCGTCATGCTTGGAAGCCAGGTGAGTTTGATCGCAAACATCTAGTTGATCGCTTTCTAGATCTATGGATTCCAATTGCCATGATACAACTAGATTGTGGTCTATCTCCAATTCTCTCTCCGCTCCATCAAGGCGGAACATATTGGGACACATCATTTCTAAGCAGCGTACTTACAGAACTTGTGAACAGAAAACACACCACTATTATAGACAACCTCATATTGGCAATATATGCAATGGCAGGACCGTATGCAGCAGATTGGGGCAGAGGTGGAAACTTAGCCTGGCCAGCATCTAAACCTTATTTGACTCCATCAGGATCACAAGATCAAACTGGCTTTTGGTCATTCAATTGGTATGCTGAAATAATGGAAAATATTTTAGGAGAAATTAAACCAATGATCATGATCGCAGGCGGTGCACGAAAAAGTGAGATTGATCTTAATACAAAACAAACTAAAAATATTGCCTGGCATACAACTTGCAATTCTACAATAGCACACGCAATGATATCTAAACATTTGCCAGAATACTTAATGAATGTAAATTATTGGCTGCTCACATCAACAACAGATGATCAGTATGCAGAAGATGCATGGATATTACCTGACAACACATTTACTGCTCCAGCTGCTACAGAACTTAGATCAATTATTATGAAACATGCTCCTAATATAGCAACACTAGGAAAGGAATATCTCGACACCTTACATCACAAAAAAAATATTAATCACTATATATTGTTACCAAAATTTGAATGGGGCTTGTCCGATTGGCATTGGAATATAGCTGGACCAATAGCAAGAGAAAATAATGCTTGTTGTGGTTTTTCTGTAAAAGAAGCTGCCTTAGCAAATACAGTTACACTTATAGGCGACAACAATGAAATTAGTACCAACATAGAAAATAAATTGAAAAATTCTGGTTGTCAAACAATAAGAATTAATCAGAGATCAATAGACACAAATATAAATTATCCTACATTCATAACCAACAATTGATATGACCAACAGTACCAATAACAAAAATATTTATAAGGATAACCCACCTATAATAAAAACAATTGGATTAGGTGGTGCCGGATCAAATGCAATTGATCGAATGATCCAATTTCAAATTGATGGAGTAGATTTTATAGCTGCTAACACTGACAAGCAAGCATTAAATCTAAGTGAGGCCAACACAAAACTATTATTAGGTAAAGATTTTACAAAAGGTCATGGTGCTGGTGGCGATCCATTCATTGGAGAGACAGCTGCACATGAAACCCTCAACGAGTTATCAGAAATAATAGAAAATACTGACATACTATTTATAACATGTGGAATGGGTGGAGGAACAGGTACCGGTTCAGCACCTGTAGTTGCTGAACTTGCACAAGATTTAGGTGTTATTACCGTTGCAATAGTTACAATGCCATTTAATTTTGAAGGTAATCACAGATACAGTACTGCTATACAAGGTGTCTCAATATTACAAAATCACTGCGATACGTTAATAACAGTACCTAATGAAAGACTGCTGCAAATAGTTCCACATAATGTAACACTGGATGTTGCGTTTCGAATGGCCGACGATATACTACGACAGGGAATTCAAGCAATTAGTGAAATCATATTAAAGCCAGGACTAATTAACGTTGATTTTGCAGATGTTCGCATGTTGTTGCACAAGTCAGGAGGTGCTGTAATAGCTATTGGACAAGGAAGAGGTAATAGTGCCACAATGGATGCGGTCAGGTCAGCACTGCATCATCCTCTACAGGATATATCAGGAATGAATTATGCCAATGGACTACTTGTACATTTCACTGGAGGACATGAACTACCAATGTCACATATACAACAAGCTATTAATGAGATACGTGCATCAATAGGTCCTAGTGCACAAGTTACCTTAGGAGCAACAGTTGAAAAACATCTAAAAGATAAAGTCCAAATAATACTAGTAGCAACTGGCGTAGGTGGACACGTGTTAGACCATGTTATTGATGAACTTCCATCTAAAACGAATCACATACAGATTACTGAAACGACACACAATCAACAAAACTTAGAAAGTATCGATGAAATGCAACAAGTTTTCTCTAAATACCAAACAGTACAACACAACCTAGATACACCAGCCTTTCTTAGACGCAACAAGATCATAGATAAAAACAAAACTGAATTTAAATAAAAACACAATCATGTCATTAAAATCTAATAAAATACGATCTATATCAAAGAAAGTTTACAAGAAATTCCCAGATCTCAAAAATGTGACCCCAACAATAGTAGAACAATCTCTGCCAAATGTTGATAATTCAAAAGATACTAACCCAACATCACATTATCAGATCACATACAAGAGTATTGCACAACTACCTGATGGAAATACTATGAATAAAATAGTTAAAGTATTAGCCAATAGCAACGGAAAAATTATAAAAATGTCACTATCCAAATGACACAAATAATATCAATAATGTAAAAGCACATGATAACCAAATCAATAGTAAATGCGATAGAAATTACACTGTTAACTCTGTCAACTAGATGGATACAAAAAACATCAAGTATATTTAATGCTCTAACGCTACCGATAGCATTAAAGCTTATAACATTGTGGATCACATTATTCCTAGCTAGCTGTGCAATTTCATTTATATTAACCATATATTTGCGCTAACATGCGAAATTACACAAATTTACCTAAAACATTCCTAATTATATCTTCAATAGTGTTCATTATATTAGGTGCATGTGTTGGTTCCACATCTGCACTAAACACTGAAATCAATTTGCCCAGTCCAATATCTAAAATTAACATTTTACATCAACTACATAGTACCAAATCAAAATCAGTAGACAATTACCTAATAGTCGGAATAAATCCACAAGATGCTCAAATCAAAACTGAATTAGTATCTGCATGGCTACTTTCATTTAATAGCAACTATACTAAAATATATCTGCAAGGATTCCCTATTACACCAACACTAGTAGAACAATTCACACTATCGCCAGATACTTTAATAAAATACATCGAAACACTCACAGACAAAAACATTTCCGCTAATTTTACACTTACAAGTAAACAATTCATGTGGATCATTAATGAGATAGGAGGCATAAAATTATCTAATAAAGATTCGAACGGTCAAACAGCATATACATATATTTATTCAGCAAACGAACCAAATACTACTACCATGAGGCAAGCTGAAGTACTACAAGAAATGATAAATACTTTAGAACATCCAACCACACAGTTTAATATCAATAAGTACAAAAATTATTTACAACCAGCTGTATCTTCAACAATTGACATAAAAACCATTATCGATAATTTTTTTCCCATTAATTCTAAACAAATCCATGTCAATGTTATCTCAACACAAAATTAAAGTGTACAAATCTCCAAGAAACCTCTCCAAATAAATAGTTTCAATTTGCTAAAAATCAAATATAATAATTAGATAAATACTCCAATGGAGACAATCACATGGACAATGATATAACACTGGGAATTATAGGTGGAAGTGGCCTATATGACATACCTAGCTTAACTAACAAAACTGAATTCTCAATAGAAACACCATTTGGTTCTCCAAGTTCAAAGATACTAACTGGTACAATAAATAACCAAAAAGTAGCATTTCTCACAAGGCATGGACCTGGTCATATAATTCCTCCTTCCAAAATCAATTACAGGGCTAACATATATGCGCTCAAACTAGCTGGAGTTAAAAGAATCATATCTGTAAGTGCTGTCGGATCACTCAAAGAAAATCTAGCTCCAGGTCATATTGTCATTCCGGATGGTCTATATGACAACACATCTAATAGAATAAAAACTTTCTTTAATGATGATATAGTTGCACATGTTGATGTAGCAGACCCTTTCTGCAAGCAGTTATCTAGTATGTTAGCTAATGCAGTTAAACCAACAGGTGCTAATTTACATGAAGGTGGAAGTTTTATAACTATTGAAGGACCAAGATTTAGTACCAAAACTGAAAGTAATACTTTTAGAAGTTGGGATATGAGCATTATTGGTATGACTACAAGTCCTGAAGCGTTCTTAGCCAGAGAAGCAGAAATTTGTTATTCTGTAATGGCTCATGTGACTGATTATGATGTCTGGCATGAAAGTGAAACACCTGTAACAGTTGACATGGTAATAAAAACACTGCAAGAAAATACAGACATTGCTACATCAAGTTTGGAAAATTTAGCTAAAACACTATCTGAAACACCTGATCAAACTTGTAAATGTCATACGGCTCTATCTGATGCTATCATTACAAAAATCAACAAAACAACTAATACAAATACGCACAACAAACTAAGATTACTAATAGACAAATATATTCAAGATTCCTTCGAATAAACATCATCAACGATTATGAAGCATTTCAATCGCACAAATAGAGAATTAATTCTATTGTCAATAGGAATCATATTTGTAATATTATCATCAATTTCACTGTACCTCTCACGAATGTATCAACAAATTGATGCTCAATTCATTACTTTGTTTGGTACTTCAATAATCACATGGATCATACTATCAGTAATTGGTCACTTTGGACTTAATGTAATAAATCCATTTAGAGACACTATTATTTTTCCAATCATAGCTACCTTAAGTGGCATAGGTCTAGTGACAGTGTGGCATCTACAAGGTATATATGCTATTAGGTATACCATATGGTATATAGCAGGCATAATTTGTATGTTAGCGTCAATAAAATGGTCAAATACTATTAAATACATTCAACAACATCCTTATTTATCTTTATTCATTGGTATTTTACTAACCGCCCTAACTCTACTAATTGGAGTTAGTCCTAGCAACAAAGGTCCTACCTTATGGTTAACACTCTTGCCATTTGACATAATAAACCATAAAATATATTTCCAACCATCTGAATTACTCAAAATACTCATTATAACCTTTCTAGCTAGCTATCTTTCCAGTCAGCGTACTGCTCTAATTTTGAAACACACAAAATATAAGCTAATGTTTCCTTTAGCTTTTCTCATACCTATGATAACGATATGGCTATTAATCACATTCATGGTAATTATTCAGGGTGATCTAGGAGCCGGATGGATAATATATTGCACATTTATAACTATATTGTTCGTACGCACACAACAAAAAAAGTATATGATTTATGGAGTGGTATTATTTATACTAGCAGTGTGTTTTGTCTATTTATATTCCGATTTGGTAAAAATTCGAATCCATGGATGGTTAGAGCCCTGGCTCCAAACAGGCACAAATTTCTATCAAATAACCCAAGCATGGTTATACATGTCTAATGCTGGTCTAATTGGATCCGGAATAGGTTCAGGACAATCGCAGTACATACCTCTTGCCCATTCAGATTTTATATTTGCAAGCATTGTATCTGAATGGGGACAAATTGGAGGATTATTCGTAATACTGTTATTATTGATTCTACTACATAGGATTTTCAGAACAGCTCAATTATTAAAGTCAAACTCATTTAATGCACTATTAATATCTGGTATAGGAATATTAATTCTCATACAATCAACAATAAATATAGGAGGCATACTCCGTATTTTACCAATAACAGGAGTGCCATTACCGTACGTAAGTTATGGAGGCACATCTATGGTATTATCTTATATGACCATTGGATACATAATATCTAAAACAAGATTATTACTATAACCTGATCGCATGTCACAATCAACATATATGTGTTCCAACCGGACCGAATAAGTAAAGATCATCATATACGTTACATTTCCAGCAAATCCTACATAACGTTATTTCTATTCAACAATAAGGTTCACTACTTTACGTTTTCCTACTTGTAGTATCTTACTTCCTGGATCAGTTATATGATGATGAATATCAACAATTCTAGAACCGTTCAACTTTACTGCCCCTTGACTTATTAATCTTCGGGCTTCTGACTTACTTTTAGCAAATCGACAAACCACCAATATATCAACTATACCATCATCAATATTAATCAGCCTATCTTCTATATTATCAGGCAAATTACCAGAACCAAACACTGCTGCAAAACGCTCGCGCGCATCTCTAGCCTTTTCCAAACCACAAAATATCTCAGTAATTTCTGAAGCCAATGTTATCTTAACATCTTTTGGATGAATATTTTCAGACGCCATTTCATTCTCAATATCTCTGATTTGATCAGGACTAAATCTAGTAGCAAGTCTAAAATAAATGCCCATAGCATCATCTGGAATACTCATAATTTTACCGAACATATCATCTGCAGTAGTAGCAATAGGGATGTGATTACCCATACTCTTAGACATACGTTGTTCACCATCTGTCCCAGGTAATATACTGAGTACAATACCCACTTGAGGTTTAAGACCCATCATTTGCTGCAGTTTCCTACCAGCTACTATAATATTAAACAACTGATCAGTACCACCAACCTGAACATCAGCCTTCATTGCCACAGCGTCATACCCCTGCATAAGAGCATAAAAAGTTTCGTGTAAATAAACAGGTTCATTATTGGCAATCCTATTGGCAAAATTATTACGAGACAAAAATTGCTGTATTGTAAAATTCTGTGCTAGTCTGATAAGGTCAGAAAAACCTAACTCGTTCAACCATTTGCTATTGTACCTAATTTGTGTTGAATTACTATCTAAAATAGTATATGCCTGCTCAGCAAATGAGGAAGCATTAATCCTAACATCATCTTCATTTAGAATAGGCCTTGCTTTATTTTTGTCGGACGGATCACCAATTAAAGCAGTTGAGTCACCTATAAGGAAGGTAACTTCATGGCCAAAATCCTGAAATTGTCGCAACTTACGCATTGTAATAGTATGACCAAGATGCAAATCTGTAGCAGTTGGATCATATCCGCAATATACACGCAAAGGTCTATTTTCTTTCAAGAGAGTAAACAACTCACGCCTCATAGACTTTTCTAAAGTATGATCACCGTATTCTGTACCTTGCATTAATATTTCTAACTGCTTTTCAATGTTCATTTAGTTACCAATAGTCAACTTTTGCTCATTATAGCAATCTATACTCACGTTGTCACTCTCAAATAGTTGTCGTATAATCGCTACTAATTCCACAGGACAAAACTTATGAGAACCGGATTCAAAATTAGACAGGATTTTATTGAATATTTTGAAACACAAAAACACACAATTGTTCCATCATCTTCTTTGGTTCCTATCAAAGATCCATCATTATTGTTCACCAATTCCGGCATGGTCCAATTCAAAGATATATTTCTCGGTAACGAAATACCTTTACACAAAAGAGTAGCAAATTCTCAAAAATGTATACGCGTAGCAGGTAAACATAATGATCTAGATGATGTTGGACGCGATGGTACCCATCATACATTTTTTGAAATGCTTGGTAACTGGTCTTTTGGTGATTACTACAAAAAAGAAGCAATATCCATGGCTTGGTATTTGCTCACCAATACTTGGCAAATACCCCCTGAACACCTATATGCAACAGTATTTAAGGACGAACAGGATAAAATCGATGCAGACGAGGAAGCAGCAACAATTTGGAGAGAACAACCCGGATTCATTAAGAACAATCTATTTTATAAAGGCAGACATGATAATTTCTGGGAAATGGCAGATACTGGCCCATGTGGACCATGTTCTGAAATACATATAGACCTATATCCAAACAAAGGACCTGTAAACAGTCAAGTAATTGACAGCAATCGCTTCGTAGAACTATGGAACTTAGTATTTATTCAGTACAATCGTATTAACAACAAAACTCTGGAAAACCTACCTACCTCACATGTTGATACTGGAATGGGACTAGAGCGAATTACATCTATCTTACAAAAATCAAAATCCAATTATCATACTGATTTATTTTGGCCTACAATACTTGCAACACAAAAATTAACAAAACATAATGATAAACAAAGAGATGAATTTTTCACTCCATATAGAGTAATTGCTGACCATGTAAGAGCTGCAACTTTCTTGATTGCTGATGGTGTAAATCCAGGAAACACTAATCGAAACTATATTTGTAGAATGATAATAAGACGTGCTTCAAGATTTGCATCAGAAATAGGACTTAAGTCTCCATGTCTATCGAAAATATCAGAAAGTATCATCACAAACTATAAGAAAGCATATCCCGAATTAGATACTAATAGTAATATTATTTACAATACAATTGAAACTGAGGAATTAACCTTCCAAAAGACTATTAACTCTGGGATAAGTCATTTAAATACACTCATCAAACAAGCAAATAATAATAAGAAAACTTCTCTCACAGGTGAACAAACTTTTGATCTTTATGCTACTTATGGACTCCCGGTGGAAATAACTAAAGATATCTGTAATACTCACGGACTAGAAGTAGATCAAACCGGTTTCCACAAAGCCATGAAAACTCATAGAGAAGCTTCAAAAAATATGTCAATTTCATCACAATCCTTAAATTCAGATCACGAGATATATATTAATTTATTAGATACTCTTATAGATAAGAACCTATTAACTGGTACTAACAAAGAACATGAACCTTACCAAACAACTTCAGCCAATTGTAAAATACTAGCAATCATTAGTAATGATGGCCAACTGATCACAGAGAGTAAGCCTGGTGATTCCATACAGATAGTATTATCGAATAGCCCTTTTTATATAGAATCAGGTGGACAAACTGGTGACACAGGAAGCATAGTATCTACCAAACTAAACTGGAACATATCTATTCAAAGAGCTCATCAACCAATCCCAGGACTAATTGTTCACTCAGGTACGGTTAATAGTGGCTACCCAAATACACTACAACAATGTACTGTATCAGTTCATAAGTCAAATAGACTATCAATCATGCGAAATCACACTGCCACACATCTACTGCATCAAGAATTAAAATCACTATTAGGTAATCATGTACGTCAAGCAGGATCTTCTATTACAGAAGATAGACTTCGATTTGATTTCCTTCATAACAAAGCCCTTACACCAGAACAATTAAAAACTTTAACCATAAACATAAATAATATTATTCTTAATAATAATGCTGTAAAAACAAATACTACTAGCTATGATAAAGCTCTTGCTCAGGGTGCTATAGCACTATTTGGAGAAAAATACGGTGATATAGTGCGAACAGTTGAAATCACTGACAATGATTCGAAAACATATTCATTAGAATTATGCGGAGGGACCCATGTTAATACTACGGGAGAACTTGGCATTTTTCTAATAATAAATGAAAGCTCTATATCATCAAATACCAGACGAATCGAAGCAATCACTGGCAAATCATCGCTTGATCACACGCTTAATACATTGTCGATCACGGACACAATCAAGAAAGAACTAAATACAGATACTAACTCTATCACTCAAAAAATAAAAGAACTACACTCTAATAACATTCAGTTACAATCACAAGTTGATTCAGTACAACTTGAACTTATGCAGAACAAACTCAATACAGAAATTGAAAATATAGAAATAATTGAAAATACTCCTGTATTAATCACACGTATTGACAATCAATCAACTAATTTAATCCGTAAAATAACAGACAAATTCATAGAACAACAACCAAATGGAATAATAATAATTGGCAGCAAAATAGACACAAATGCTCACCTTATTGTCAGAATTGGTAAACAAAATGCTAATGGTAAATTAAATGCAGGCAAAATTGTGAAAGATTTGTCAGGAATAATCGAAGGCAAAGGTGGTGGGAACTCCACTTTAGGACAGGGAGGCGGCAACAAACCTAAATTACTTGACGTAGCATTACAGACAGCATCCGAATTAATAACACAGATACTATCGGAGACAAAATAACCTTTGCGAGAGCAGCTTGTAAATATCGAACAACATGACGACTATCACTCAGCCCGAGATAAAATGGGGCAAGTTCAAGTTGATAGAATATTATTAGTATGGCCTAGTGATCTCAACAGGAAAAATATTCCTCTATCTCGAAAATTAGATCTACTGCTTATTCATAGGCACGCCTCACGCTTAGGAGCTCATCTAGGTATAGTTAGCGATTTAGATGAAATAATTGATCATGCTAAATCCTTAGGAGTACCAATATTCAATTCAGTCACAGATGCGCACACTACTCTCTGGAGGTCAAGAAAATCACTAAGACCACAAATTGCACGACCAGACAAACATTCTAAAAATCTTCAACCTGCAAAACAATATCTTAGTTTCATAAGACAACCAAAACAGCAACTCAACACAAGATTACATACAATTCTTAATTCAATATTATATGGAATAGGTCTACTATCTATTGGTATATTAATGATGCTAACAATTCCATCTGCTACAATATACATAATTCCAGAACACAAGATAGTCAATCACAAATCTAACATAACATCTCAACCTGAACCTAATACTGGTATCCAAACATCATACCAAATCGATTCATCTTATCGAACTGCTATAGTAAGTCAACAAATAGATATCGACACTACTGGCACAACAAAATTATCAATCCAACATGCATCAGGAAATGCTATTTTCACTAACTTAACGTTTCAACCAGTCACTATACCATCCGGTACATCTGTAAGTACTAGTAGTAAATTAGAACCAATAACGTATGTAACACAAAACGACATATCTATCGAAGGTCGGAGAGGCTCAATAGGAATTGCAGAAATCAGAGCCTTAATTGCTGGACCAGAAGCAAATGTATCTCAAGGACTTGTAAACAAAGTAGATGGACCACTTAATCAGCTAGTAGCTGTCACTAACAGGCAATCAATTACGGGTGGAGAAACTGTAACTGTGCCATCTGTAACTCGCATCGACAGATCTAAAGCATACGATCTACTAGTAAACAAACTGTCTAGACAAGGTTATGAAAATATATCAGACAATCTATCACATAATCAAATTACCACATTTGAAAGCACCAAACTTGCAAAAGTGCTCGAAACCAATTATAGCCACGCTGTAGGTGAGCCAACTGATACACTTACATTAATAATGCGAGCAGAAATAATATGTACAATCATTGATAAAGACAATGCATATAAAATAGCATTAGATAATTTACAGTCTCAAACAAATAATTTCATGATCTTAGATAATGAATCGATCACTTATCAAACCAACATTATTGATACATTAGATAATTCAAATAATATTACTATTGAAGTTATTGCAGAAGGAAAAGCATACCCATACGTTGATATTAATACCTTGAAAAAACAGATAAACTGGATGACATTAGATACGGCAAAAGAAGAGATATCAGCTTCTATCATATTAAAAGAAATGCCGACCGTCGTCATATACCCATCATGGTTCACGCGAATACCTTGGCTATCATGGCGGACTAACATAGTCATAAATTCCCCAGAGCAGGAAACCAATAAATGAAATTTCTAGCAATAGATTATGGATCTAAAAATATAGGTATTGCAATCAGCGACCCATTAGGCATAGTGTCAAAGCCACTAACAACGATATCTAACACATCCACTACAAAAAACGTAATTCACATAATAAACATTGCAGACACTGAACAAGTAGATAAAATAATATTAGGTTTAGCAACAGATTCCCAAGGATCTAATTACCAATCCCTAAAACATCATGATAAATTAATCTACAGTTTACGAAACCACTCAACAATACCTATTGCATTCTGGGACGAATCTGATACATCTATAAGGGCAAATCAACTACAAACTAAAAAAAATCAATCTCGACAATCCATTCATGCAATATCAGCAGCAATAATCCTTCAAGACTATTTGGATACACATTCACAAGCTGAGAATCCAGATAATGACTAAAAATAAATCAAAAAAACAAACAAGTAAATTAAAAAGACTGTTAACATTGATCCTGCTATTAATAATAATAATATCTACAACGACATTTTGGAATACGTATATTAAACCAATAGCCGTAATCGGAAATCCTGACAATACATTACCTTTGTGGAAAGCAAACCTCTTAAGAGCACAGCTAATACCACACATAAAACAATTGACATTTTCTGATCCATATTCACAAGAAATGATTGAATTTGTTGTAAAGCAAGGAGAACCAGCAAGCACAGTATCAGCACGCCTTGCAAATCATCAATTGATACCTAGCGCTGATTTGCTCACCAACTACATGATATATCGAGGATTAGACTATAGGATTCAATCAGGATATTTTCAATTCAATAAGTCTATGAACACTATAGAAATAGCAAATGCACTCACATCATCAATGCCTACACAAGTATCATTCTATGTATGGCCTGGATGGAGGTACGAACAACTGGCAGAATCATTGTCACTCCACCCTCATCTATCAGTTAATAAAAATCTGTTTATAGCACTGGCAAAAAGAAACCTACCAATACCAAAAGAATATACTTTCATAAATTCTATTCCAAAAAACCAATCGTTAGAAGGATATTTTTATCCTGGACAATATTCATTTCCCCCTAAGGCCAATACATACGAAATAATTACCATTTTGTTGGATACATTTAATAAGAACACCTTAAATATTCAATCAATAAATAACATAACTGGATTAACATTGCACGAAACTATTACCTTAGCTTCTATAGTACAACGTGAAATGATGGTGCCAACCGAAGCTCCCTATATAGCTAGTGTATTTATAAATAGACTAAATTATGGTATGCCTCTAGGAGCAGATGCGACCACACAATATGCCTTAGCTACTAAAGATAACTGGTGGCCAAAACTAATTGTTGACCCCAGAACAATAAATAGTGAATATAATACTTATGTGTTCACTGGACTACCTCCTGGACCAATTTCTAACCCCGGTAAAGATGCAATTGAAAGTGTAACAAAACCTCCAGCTACTGATTTTCTATATTTTAGGGCTACCTGCGATTCTAGTGGTAAACACAATTTTTCATATACATATGAACAACATTTAAATCTATCATGCAATTAACATCCTATGAAAATCAATAAAATCAACCCCTCATTACTGTCTTTCATATTAGCAATAACTATATTTATTACCTCTTGTACTACAAATAAATCAACCTACAAAGTTGCACTAATCGCTCCATTCACTGGTTTATATCGTGAAATTGGATACCAAGCTATTACTGGATCTCAAATAGCTATCCGGAATTACAATCAATCCAAACCCAAATATTTACCACAACTAGAATTGGTTGCTTTCGACGACGCAGGCGATCCAGTCAAGGCCGCCGAACAAGCTCAAAATATACTTACAGACAAACAAATAGTAGCTGTTGTTGGACATTGGTTAGATGAAACTACCTCTGCAGCAGCCAATATATATAAACATTCTAAATTGATTGTCATATCTACCAGTTCTGAACCAAGCAGAATACCTGGTTCACAACAATGGTTTTTCAGTCTATACCCCACATCTGAAACAATATACAGCAAAATGGAATCATTATCTAAGAAACATAACATACCTAATATCTGTAACTGCGACCTGTATTCAGGATTAAACCTACTTAATACGATAACTGACGAAACTCATATCGATAATCCAAGTGCAATTGGAGGAACCTTGTGGTCACTTAACACATTTCAAGAATTAGTAGGATCTGATTCGCACAAGACTATTTTCTTATCTCCCATACCAAACCCACTTGTTGATACTAGTACTAATAAAGTATTTACAGAAAAACACAGATCCCTGTATCCAGATAGGTCTGATCCAAATTTGATAGCGTTACATGCCTTCGAAGCAATCAACATAATTACACATTCAATAAGCCAGTCAAAAAGTATTGACAATGATTCAATTGGTAAATCATTATCAAACATAGATTACACAGGAACTATAGGAAAAATACAATTCAACAAAGAGGGAAGATGGAAAGACCCTCAACTCATTACTTACACTTGGAATAACAAACACTTATCACTATGGCAAACTAAAT
>DBHI01000073.1 GCA_002296125.1 Anaerolineales bacterium UBA832
CATGCAAAGCGTTGGCAATGAAATAATTGCGCAAGAGAAAGACAAGAAGATTGCATATGTCCACTCGGAGCGTTTTGTTGGTGAAATGGTATCAGCAATCCAACACAATAGTTTGAACAGTTTCAAAAACGATTATAGGTCGTTAGATGTACTCCTAATTGATGATATTCAGTTTTTAGCTGGTAAGGAAAAGTCGCAGGAAGAGTTCTTCCATACGTTTAATGTCCTTATAGAAAGCGGCAGTCAAATTATTATTACAAGTGATAAGTTCCCAAAGGAAATCAAGGGGCTAGAAGAAAGATTACGATCTAGGTTTGGCTGGGGTTTAACAGTTTCAATAGACCCGCCAGAAATGGAGACATCTGTTGCTATATTGCTTGTTAAGGCAGAACTAGAGGGTTTTAATTTACCAGAAGAGGTTGCGTTCTTCATTTGCGAGAACATAAGGTCCAACGTCCGTGAGCTCGAAGGAGCATTGAGAAAAATAATTGCTACATCAAGTTTTACTGGGGTAGATCCTAGTATTGAGATGGCCAGGGAGTGTCTGAAAGACCTCCTTTCGCTACAGAGTAGAACATTGACAACAGCATCGATACAAAAGGTTGTTGCAGAATACTACAACATAAGGGTTTCTGACCTTCATTCTAAAAAAAGAAGTCGCTCTATCACACGCCCGAGACAGTTAGCAATGGCAGTTACAAAAGAGCTGACAACCTTTAGCCTTCCAGAGATAGGGGATAGTTTTGGAGGTAGAGACCATACAACAGTAATACATGCCTGTAAAAAAATAGCAGAACTTAGGGACAAAGATATAGCCGTAAATGAAGACTTTAAAAATGTCGTTAGGTTATTAACGCTGTGAATAAGGTGTTGATATAAGTATGTGTTGTTTTTTATTCACAGTTTATCAATACTTTAGAGCAATATTTTTATCAACTATTGTTGATATTTTAACTATCTAACTATATGATATTTATAATAAAATACAATTTAATAACATACTAACATTACTAATAATAATAACTATATAAATAAATGAATATTATAATTAACACAGAAGAGTTTGTTCATCATTTGTCAAAAGTGGTTGGTGTTGTAGACAGAAAACAAACTATGCCAATCTTGGGCCACGTACTCGTTTCAGGTAATTCGGGCGAGATAACAATAACAGCTACAGACCTAGAGGTTCAGATATCTAGTAAGTTTAAGGCAAACATATCAGATGATTTTTTAATAACTTTGCCAGGGAGAAAGCTTTTCGACATACTTAGATCCTTGGGCAACACAGAACTCGAATTATCTTCTGATGATGACACGATACTTCTCAAAACAGCAAAAAGTAAGTTTTCCCTTCAACAACTTCCAAGCAATGAGTTTCCATTGTTTGAAAACACAGAAGGCGACCAAACATTTAGTATTAAACAGCAAACCCTTTCAGATATATTTAATAAAACACAGTTTGCAATGGCACAACAGGATGTCAGGTTTTATCTTAATGGGCTTTTATTAGAAATTAATCCGGAGTCACTCAATGTTGTTGGCACAGACGGACACAGACTTGCTAAAACAACCACAACGCTAGATAAAAAAAGCATATCAGAACAAAGTTGCATTGTTCCTAGAAAAGCAATCCAAGAGCTTACAAGATCGCTTTCAGACGAGAAAGAATGTAGAGTGTCGTTTGTTGACAATCAGGCAAGCTTTTCATTTTCACAAGTTTCATTAACGACAAAACTTATTGACGGAACATTCCCGGATTACAACAGAGTAATACCAGCAGAAACGACAACCAACATTATTTTAGATACAAAAATACTCAAACCTGCCCTTCAGCGCGTCTCAATTCTTGCTAACGAAAAGTTTAGAGGGGTAAGAATCGATATAGATAATAACAAAATTATAATTTCGTCAGAAAACCCTGAACAAGAGCAAGCGATTGAGGACATAGACATTGATGATACAAACGTAAAGCTTTCTATAGGCTTTAATGTTTCATATCTGATAGATGCTGTTAATGCATGCTCTGGCGAACTTGTAACTTTGGGCGTAAACGATGAAAACACTAGCGCACTTATTACAGACCCAAGTGACCCAAACACAAAATATGTTGTTATGCCCATGAGGCTATAGTTGAGGCTAGTCAGCAACACACATAGCAGCTTTAGGGGCCTGCAGGATGATGAGCATGAGTTTTCTAACATTAACCTTGTTCTAGGGAACAACGGCGATGGTAAAACCTCACTAATTGAGTCTATTTATGTCTCAATGCTAGGAACTCCGCTTAACTCTTTCACCAGGCCCGGAAGGGATCTATCTAGAAATAACGAAGGATTGTTCTCATCAGAGTCAAAAGCCATTGATCTCCGTGGCAACACAACCATATATAAATTCTCCTCCATAAATAATGTCAGAAAGCACTTAACTGATGACAAAAAAACCACTATAAGGGATGCCTATCTCAGCACCCCAGTTTGTTTAATTGACTCCAAAATCGAAAAAATTGCATCAGAATCTCCGGAT
>DBHI01000079.1 GCA_002296125.1 Anaerolineales bacterium UBA832
AGAAGACGTAATAGTTGGAGAAGATGTAACAGTATTTGTTTGAGATATGGTCATTGGTATGTTTTTTGGGGTAGATAAAGCAGATGTTGATATGTTTGTTGGTGTTTTTTCTATTGTAGAAGTAGCATATTGTACATTGGGTGGACGAAGTGTTAAGTTGTTTGTAGCAGGTTCTGTGGTACAAGAGACACAAAGACACATAATGATACAAAGACATAATATCGGAACATTACGAAATTGATAGTTTGGTTTAGTAGATTTAGGTGTATTTTGCAGAGGGTAGATTTGATACACTTTATAATTCAATATAATACAAATTCTTAAAATAATTTTTGTTACAGGTTTTTGTAACCACCAGTATAATTATACACTTACGTCTATAGTGAATACATGGATATAATTGATGAATTTGAAGAGTTTTTTTTATAAATATATTGTAAATAATATAGTTAATTTGCAATCTAGATTTCCTACCTATATTTGGGCGTTGTGTTTGTTAGTTGGTGTTACTCTTGCTTGTGTCAGACATGAGTTTCAGGAATCTGATAATGTTATTGGTCGTATTACTCCCGTTGGTGAATCTACTAAGACTTTAAGGTTTTTGCCCGGCACATATATGCCTGGTGATGTAAATGAAATCACTTATTCAACTGTTGTAGTAAGTGGTACCCCAACCCCTGATGCAACTCGTCCAGTAGATGTAGTGCGTACTGCTAAGAACTACACAGTTGTATCTGGAGACACTTTGAGTAAAATAGCAAGAGCACATAGAGTATCGATTACATCTCTACGGCAGGAAAACAATTTAAATACAGATCTATTATCTTTAGGTCAAGTATTAATTATTCCCAACACATTTCTTGATATTGGGTCAGACCGTAAATTGATTCCTGATTCCGAATTAGTTTATGGACCGGGTCAGATAGGTTTTGATGTAGATGAGTTTTTGAGTCAATGGAATGGATATGTCAATAATATAGTAGAAATCGATCATCGTGGTATTACTCGCAATGGTTCTGAAATAATTAATTATGTTTCTGAAAATTATTCAGTCAATCCACGTTTACTTATAGTTGTTCTGGAAAACAAGACAGGTTGGGTGAGAGGATCAGAAGTTGGAAATATATCAACCACTTATCCTTTTGGATATGTACATTCTGGATACAAGGGGTTGCTTAGACAATTGTCTTGGGCAGCTGATGTATTAAACTATGGTTTTTATAGTTGGATGCAAGAATCATTGCATCAGATGAGCTTTGATGATGGTACTCAGTTAGTGTTTGCACCAGGTTTAAATGCAGGGACAGTTGCCGTACAATACTATTTTAGTCAATTCTTAGACAAAACTGATTGGAACAAAATGATGGTTGACAGGGTTTTCGATGATTTGTATACGGATATGTTTGGAGATCCCTTTGGTTATTCTTATGAACCATTGCTTCCGTCTGTTTTGGAGCAGCCTCCGTTGAAATGGCCTTGGAGTTTGGATGAAGTATGGTATTTTACTGGTGGTCCTCATGGGGGTTGGGATTCAGGTAGCGCTTGGGCAGGCATAGATTTTGGTCCTCCTGAAGGTAGTATTGGTTGTCAGGCTTCTCAAGCATGGATACGTGCTTCAACTGATGGGAGAGTGGTAAGATCGTCAGAAGGTGCAGTTGTGCAAGATTTAGATGGCGATGGCTATGAACAAACCGGATGGAATTTGATATATATGCATATTGATAGTGTTGATAGAGTTGAATTGGGACGCGATCTTAGAGTTGGTGATTTGATAGGTCATGTGTCATGTGAAGGTGGATATTCTAGCGCTACTCATCTGCATTTTTCTAGAAAATACAATGGAGTTTGGATTGCGGCTGATGATCCAAACACACCTTTTAATTTAGATGGTTGGTTAGTTGAATCATCCTTACGAGAGTATGATGGTTGGCTGGTTAAAGGAGATCGTAGGATAGAAGCATGGTATGGTCCTGGTCAAATTAATTCTGTAATATTACCCTAGTCTTAGGAACTATATGCCTAGAGAATATATATATAAGAATAAAAAAGATATAAAATTTTTATTTGATAATGTTGCAAGACGTTATGATCTTTTAAATCGTATTATGACTTTTGGGTTTGACAAGTCTTGGCGGAAGAAATTGACTAGTAGATTAGATATAGTTGACAATATGCGCATTTTAGATGTTGGGACTGGTACAGGTGACATTCCATTAAGTTTGGTGTTTGAGAAAGATAATATAATGTGTATTGGATTAGATTTTGCGCAAAATATGATTAATATGGCTCAAAAGGATAGTAATGCATATAAAGTTCAATGGATGTCTGGTGATGCTGTTTCTTTGCCTTTCAGAGAATTGAGCTTTGATATTGTTACGTCTTCGTTTTTTATTAGGAACATTCTAAGTCCGAAAAAGTCATTGCAGGAGCAGTATAGAGTTCTAGAAGAGGGAGGGCGTGTGTTTTGTCTAGAGACTAGTCCACCTGGATATGGATTTCTAGGGGGATTCATCAAATTATACTTACTGTTTCTTCCGTTGTTGGGTAAATTGATTGCTTCAGATGAACGAGCTTATAGATATCTTGTGGAGTCGACAACTCAATTTTTGTCAGCAGACGAGATGACGGATCTGATGATGTTGGTAGGTTTTAAAGAAGTGCGATCGTGTCAGATGATGTTTGGTTTAGTGTCACTTCATTGGGGGATCAAATGAATTGTGATTTTGTAGATGCTGCAAAAAGGGGAGCTCCTTCAGTTGTATGGAGAGCAGGTCAGGATAGGCGTTTGCAGATAATGTTGTCAGCACTTTCGTTAAATGCTGGTAGTCGTCTTTTGGTTAATGGATGTGGTTTAGGTTTGTATATGCGTGAGATAAACAAATATTGCTCATCTGTACATGGTCTTGATATTGAAGTAACACGTCTGTTATCTGCAGTTGTTGATGATTTGTTGGTGGCAGGTCAATGTGAACACCTACCTTATTCTGATAATAGTTT
The DNA here is from genome assembly GCA_002296125.1 of Anaerolineales bacterium UBA832. Classification (GTDB taxonomy): domain Bacteria; phylum Chloroflexota; class Anaerolineae; order Anaerolineales; family UBA11657; genus UBA11657. The sequence continues at coordinate 2,998 of DBHI01000079.1, forward strand.
TGATGGTGTGATTTCTCATGAGGTGTTAGAGCATGTAGTTGATGATTATAAATCAGTTCATGAAATTGTTCGTGTATTAAGAAAACCGGATAATGTAAATGGAATTGCAGGTGGTAGAGCTATTATTTTTGTACCCAACAAATTATACCCTTTTGAAACACATGGATTATATTGGCGCAATAAATATTATTTTGGAAATTTTCCATTAGTGAATTATTTACCAAGTAAGTTACGCAATTTTTTTGTTCCTCATGTGCGCGCTTATTTATCATCAGACATTATTAAGTTGTTTGATGGCCTACAAATAAAGATTGTGTCACATACTGTAATTTTTGGAGGATATGATAACCTTGTTGCTAGGTGGCCAATAGTTGGTAATTTTATTAGGACGAGTTTACATGCTCTTGAGCACACTGTTGGCAGGTGGGTTGGTTTATCACATGTGGTTGTGATAGAGAAAATTTGATTGATTAGACGAACAAAACATAACATCAATCTATGAGTTTTATATACATAAGTAATATAATCTGAAAATGCCAAACTCTAAACATATTGTTCGTGATCGACGTGCACGTCGTAGAAGGGCTAAGACTGGACTTCGCAGTATGAGGCCATGGTTTGTTGGAGTTTTACTGATAGTATTAATGACTATTTTTGGTTTGTTTACAACTATGCTAATTTTGATTAACGGATTTTATGCTGAAGTTGTTTCTGAATTACCTAGCGCCGAATCTTTAGAAAGTGCATTTCAAACATCTAACAATCAATTTTTTCAAACTACCAAGATTTTAGATCGTACTGGTGAACATGTTTTATATGAAGTGATAGATCCACGTGCAGGTGATAGGCAGTGGTTAGATTTGGATCAAATACCAGTTGGGCTGCAAAGTGCTACTATAGCAATAGAAGATAAAACTTTTTACCAGAATCCAGGATACGATTTGTTGGGAATAGGTAGGGCATTAACTACTAATCTGAGTAGACCTATTTGCGTGATTCGTCCTAGTGAATGTCCGGGTTTTGTGCAAGGTGGTAGTACTATTACTCAACAGTTGATTAAAAATGTGATTATTGCTCCTGGAAGATATCCTGACACAAGTTATACCCGAAAGTTTCGTGAGGTACTTATTGCACGTGAAGCTACAATTAGGTATAGTAAATCCCAGATATTGGAATGGTATTTGAATACTAATTTTTACGGTAATCTTGCTTATGGTATTGATGCAGCGTCTAGAGTTTATTTTGGTAAATCTGCTGTAGAACTTACTCTATCCGAAAGCACTCTATTGGCTGCTATTCCTCAATCTCCTGCATTAAATCCAATTGATAACCCTGAAGAGGCTAGAAAGCGTCAGGTTTTAGTAGTTGAATCTATGGTTAGTCAAGGGTATTTGACCATACAGGATGCAAGGCTTGTTTTAGCGGATAATGTGTTTTCTAGGATCCAGTTAGTTGGTGATAGATTTAATATTCGTGCCCCACATTTTGCAATTCATGTGCTGGAAGAAGCTAAGGAACTGTTAGGTGAAGAAATTGTACAGAGAGGGGGTTTGCGAATCATCAGTACTTTGGATATAGAATTGCATGAGCAGGTAGAGTGTGTAGCTCGTACACATGTAGATCGTCTCAGTGGTTTGGATCCAGAAACAATCGTATTGACAGATGTAGGTAATGAATGTCAAGCTGCGTCGTATTTGCCAGTTATGGCAAGTAAGTATGTTGGTTTAGATCGTAATGTGAATAATGTTGCGGTAGTTGTTCAAGATCCGACTACAGGAGAAGTTTTATCTATGGTTGGATCATATGATTATTGGAATAGTAACATAGACGGTCGATTTAATGTTGCTGTAGATGGATTGCGTCAGCCAGGATCAACTATTAAGCCTATTACTTATTTGACTGCTTTTGCACAAGGTTATTCACCTTCTAGTATGGTTCTTGATGTGAGAACGGCACTTCCTTTAGATAATGGTATGACCTATGTTCCTGAAAATTATGATCGTGATTTTCGGGGTCCAGTTAGTTTTCGTGCAGCTTTATCGCAGTCATTGAATGTACCAGCAGTTAAAGTAATGGATATGGTAGGTATTGACAACATGTTAAGAACAGCACATAAGTTAGGTATTAACTCTTTAGATGAAGATTCAGATAGTTATGGTCCATCATTGACATTGGGTGGTGGTGAAGTTAGTCTTATTGACTTGACCTATTCTTATAGTGTGTTTGCAAACAATGGAGTGATGTCTGGTATGCCTATAAAGGAGGAAAGCTTACGTAGCGGATTTAGGACTTTGGATCCCATAGTTTTGTTAACTATTAAAGATAATGAGAATAATGTTTTGGAAATATGTGGTACTGATTTAAAGTCATCGTGTGAATTTAGTAATGTTGATACCAAGATCGTCTTAAGTCCTGAATTAGCTTATCTTGTTAATCATGTGTTGTCTGATGAACGGTCGCGTATACCTGCTTTTGGATATCCTAATCCTCTGGAATTGGGTAGGCCAGCAGCAGCTAAAACTGGTACAACAAATAACTTTGTAGATAGTTGGACAATTGGATATACGCCACAGTTAGTTGTTGGTGTATGGATGGGAAATAGTGATTCCAGCAGAATGATAGATGTTTCCGGATCTAAGGGAGCTGCTCCAATTTGGCATGCGGTCATGTCTTATGGTGTACGTTCAATGAATCTTCCACCTATTGGATGGGATCGTCCAGTTGGAATTAATGAAATCAAAGTTTGTTATCCATCAGGTTTG
>DBHI01000099.1 GCA_002296125.1 Anaerolineales bacterium UBA832
ATAAAATATAATGGCAATATTTCCTAAAAATTCTGGCTGGATTGAACTTATTTGTGGCCCTATGTTTAGTGGCAAAACTGAAGAGCTATTGAGAAGACTTCGTCGTGCAACAATAGCAAAGCAGTCAGTTCAAGTATTCAAGCCAAAGCTTGATCATCGTTTCGGAACAGATAAGGTTACTTCACATGCAGGAACTAACTCTCAGGCAATAGCCATTGCTAGCAGTAAAGAAATACTTAGTAATCTTCAATACAACACAACAGTCGTTGCTATAGATGAAGCTCAATTCTTTGATGACAATATTGCAGATATTTGTGAAGACTTAGCTAATAGAGGCTTGAGAGTCATAGTTGCTGGATTAGATCAAGATTTTAGAGGAAATCCATTTGGCCCCATGCCAAGGATACTGGCATTATCAGAAAAAATAAGCAAACTAAGAGCAATATGTGTTGTGTGTGGTACCGATGCTTCTAGAACGCAACGAATGATTGATGGAAGACCTGCATACTATGAAGAACCTACTGTAGTAGTTGGAGGAAGTGAAAGTTATGAAGCAAGATGTCGTATTCATCATGATGTACCACACAGAAAATGATTGTAAAATAATCAAAATCTAAAATACAGGTAACTATGGGAACAGCTATTTACAAAACAATTAAGAATGATAATATCGATGTGCTAATTGATACGCACACATTACAAAGTCGTATAACAGAATTAGCTCTAGAGATTACTAACGACTATGCAGGACAGCATTTTATATTGGTTTGTATTTTGAGAGGTGGTGTTCTTTTTCTAAGTGATCTAATGAGACAGATTTCTATACCTCATCACATTGACTTCATGGCAGTATCTTCATACGTAGATGGTATTACAAAATCTGAAGGCAGAGCCCGTATAACTATGGATCTTCTAACAGATATAGAACATATGAATGTAATTTTAGTGGAAGATATAATAGACACTGGACACACATTAAAGCACGTACTGAATCTTCTCAATAGTAGATCCCCTAAAAGTCTTCGAGTCTGCACTTTACTCGATAAACGAATACGTCGGGAAGTCGACATAGAGATTGACTACATTGGATTTGAAATACCTGATAAGTTTATTGTTGGTTATGGTCTCGACGATATAGAAGGATATTGGAGAAACCTACCTTATATTGGTGTTAACAAATAAGACATTTCGTACTGATAGTATAAGAATTAGTTTCAATCAATCAGAATATGAATAGTCACATCACAACAATACCCAAACTTAATTTTCCAGAAATTTATTTTAAAGCATGTAAATTATTACAACAAGATAATAATTTCGTATGGTTAGTAGGAGGCGCAATTAGAACAATGATCCTCAACCAACCAGTCTGCGATCTAGACTTCTTAGTATCACAAAATGCAATCCTTGGTGCCAAACAAATAGCCAATCATTTGAACGGCAGTTTCTATATATTAGATAAAAAAAGGGGGGTCGCACGTGTATTGCTCCATAACCAAAACAACATGTCTATCGATGTATCAACCATCCATCCTGAAGGACTTGAAACAGATTTAAAGAATCGTGACTTTACAGTAAATGCAATAGCATACAACTGTAAAACTAATGACTTAATTGATCCAACAGGGGGATTACAAGATTTACAGAAGAATACAATTAGCATGACATCCAAAAAATCATTCATCAATGACCCAATCAGACTATTACGAGCAATACGATTAGCAGTAGATTCTAATTTTGTAATTGATCAAAAAACCAAGAAAGCTATGCGCCAAAACATAATAACTGTCAATCAAACATCACCAGAAAGGGTTCGTGATGAACTTATAAAATGTATCGATGGCTCAGACCCAAGCAAAGCAATTGTACTATTAACACACATGAACATTTTAGAGAAATTTATTCCTGACCTAAACCAAACAGCAGGCATAGTAAATTATGAACAATCCGTAAAGCAATATAAATGTCTTCAAGATTTACTTGGAGTAATTTTCAATACCGGAAATAGAGATAGAGCAGTTCAATATAAATTAGGGTATTTTTTTTCAACCATATTTCAACACAAATCCAAACTTCAAAAATACCTATTGACGAATACGTCTGACAAACGAACCTTTAAACAAATCATGTCTCTAGCTGTCCTTCTAAAGACCACATTATCAAAAATAGATACTAAATATGATAATTATTTGAAGTTCAGCAATAATGAAGTACACATGCTAAAAGCTATGAGTTCAACCGATGACATAACTGACTCGATAAATAATCACAATAATTGCAAGCAATTACGTATCTATACAGCAAAATCAATTCACAGATATCATAAAAAACACAAAAATCTAGGTATTTGTATAGCACTAATCAGCCTTTCAGAAATAATGGCATATTATGGCACGGATTTGCCACACAACATCTGGGAACACAGTCTTCATAGTCTCCATACTATAATAGACGCTTACTTCAACAAATATTATCAAATTGTAGATCCACCTCAGCTATTAAATGGTAACGATCTAATATCAGAATTTCAGGATATACCTGGAATAACAATTGGTAAAATCCTTAACTTAGTAACAGAAGAGCAAGTTAGTGGAAAAATTAATAATAAATCTGATGCAATGAAATATGCAAGACAGGTATATGAATCAGAAAAATAACATACTTCTACACAGTGTAGGGAGATATTTCTAATATTTATTTGCTTATGGTAGTGATAAGTGTTATTATACCAAGCTATGATAATAAACAATAAACATACTACATTAGAGGAATCACTCCGGCACTATAATCAGATTGTAAGAGAGAGTCGTAGTCCTAATACTGCGCGTTCCTACAAGCAATCCATTGAAAAATTCAGTGAAATGTTAATTGAACATGGAATTGACCTAAATACTTCCCTAACTAATAACCTCAAGGAAGAATATGTACTTCACTATATCCAAAAACTAAGAGACTATGCTCCAGCAACAGAACAACTATATCTTACTGCAGTAGTAGGATATTATGAATTCCTGTCATCTGAATACGACACCGAAATAAACCTAACTAGAGTACGCACAATAATAAAAAGGCGACAACGCAAAGTAGCCCAAAAACTCCCCCAATTCCCACGCGAAAACATAGAAACAATAATTAGGATAGTATTAAACACACAACCCACACCAAACGATGATAAACGCAGCATATTACGTTTATATCGTGACAAAGCTTTTATAGTTACATTAGCTGATACTGGCTTAAGAATCAGCGAAGCGTGCAGTTTAACACGCGGCCAGTACGACAGTAATGAACGCCAAGCAATAGTAGTAATCAAAGGAGGACAAGAAAGTATAGTACGCTTTTCTGAGCGCGCACATAATACAATAACTCACTACCTAAACCTACGATCAATTCAAGACGGCACCTCCGGAAAAGCACTAACCAGTCTACCCTTATTCGCAAGACACGACCTAGGCAGTAGCAATAAAACACTACCCATAAAATCAATGGGAGCCCGTAATATCATTAACAAATGGGTAACAACTGCCCTCGGATCAGATCATATAGGGACTATAACACCCCATTCATTCCGACACTATTTTGTCACAATAGTACTGAAAGCTTCCCAAGGTAACCTAAAGCTAGCACAAAAACTAGCTAGACATAAAAGTATCACCATAACACAAAGATATGCACACCTAACAGATGATGATCTCGATAGGAGTTATAACGACATATTTAATGATTAATAAATAATTTGATGATTGTGTATGCCTATACGCAATCATTGTGTGAGAAAATAGTACTCTATATTATTTTAGAACATAGTAGATAGTGGCCCCTTAATTGCAACTGCATATGTATCTATATAAATGTTTATGGAGTAATATTTTGGATAAAATCAACAAGCGTACTTACAATAGTACCACTCCCAATAAGTACATGGGTACTATGGAACCTATAAAGTTGTCTAATATAGCAGGAAATATTTTCAGAGCTATATTAGGTATAGTAAGATACATACTTTTTACTAGTATATGTGGACTCGCATTCTATTTTCTTTTGCGAAGCATATAAAATAGTATTATATTAACATTTGTATTGCCTAAATCTCCCAATCAAGCTAGCTGGGAGGTCACCAGTCAACTTAACACTATCTGGGCCATGATGAACGTCTATTGATATTGCATATTCATGAAACATAGAAATTAGTCCACCATCAGTATAAGGTATACAAACAGTCATACCTACCATAGCCTCACTCATAATACTTAATATTTCATCTGTTAGTTCTCCTAGACCATAACCAGACCAAGCTGAAACAGGAATTGCATCAGGAAAAATCGTTGTAACATCTTTCAACAATGAAGCCTCTTGTACCAAATCCACTTTATTTAAAACTGTAATCATCGGAATATCTTGAACACCAATATCATCCAAAGTCTTAAGCACTACTTTAGAATGTTCAACTAAACATTTGTGATTAACGTCTATGATATGTAACAATAAATCAGCTTCCAAAATTTCTTCCAAAGTTGCCCTAAAAGCTGCAGTAACTGTAGATGGTAGTTTTTGTATAAATCCCACTGTATCAGTCAAAAGAAAAGACCTACCAGCATCACACTCTATTCTTCTAGTTGTAGGATCTAAAGTAGCAAAAAGCTTATCTGCGACCAATACATCTGTATTGCTGAGCTTACGTAACAACGAAGATTTACCTGTATTAGTATAACCTACCATTGATACTATCGGCACTTTTGATATTTTACGTCTCTTCCTATGATGAGCCCTATGTCTCCTAATTTTGCCAATCTCTTGCTTTAGTTTTGTGATTCTTCTAGTAATCTCTCTACGATCCACTTCCAATTGCTTCTCTCCAGGACCACGCAAACCAACACCTCCTGTAGAACCTGTCCTACCAGAAGCACCCCCTGCTTGCCGAGCAAGATGAGTCCATTGACGAGTCAAACGTGGTAATCGATATTCATATTGAGCTAATTCGACCTGCAAACCACCCTCTCGAGTATTAGAATTAGTTGCAAAAATGTCCAAAATCAGAGCAGTTCTATCTAAAATTTGGATTTTTTTGTCAAATATTTTCTCTAATTCTCTCTGATTTCTTGGTGAAAGCTCACTATCAAACAACACTATGTCAGCAGCTGTAAGTTCTACCATACTGATGAGTTCCTGGAGTTTTCCTGAACCAATATAAGTTGATGGATTAGGACTTCGTAATTTCTGAGACATTCGACCTACTACCAACAAACCTGCAGTAGTAGCCAACTGCTCTAACTCATCAAGAGAGTCATCAATATTGTAAAAAGATGAAGAGTTATAACTATCAACCCCTATAGTAATCACTCTTCTAACAGGCTCAACAGTAGGAAGTGCTATCTTTGACATTATTATATTTTACCGCAATCTTTACGTGCTTATACATCCCTTAACACTTATATATGGAACTACCAAACGCACAAAGACTAAAACATGTCCAATAATATTATGTTATTACATAAATAGCATGATAAACTATTTAAGCAAACAAATGATTTGACAAATAATAAATACACAAAATGAACTATACTTCACCAAGTAATGTACAAAGACATACCACTCACATTAGGCATAGAAGAAGAATATCAAATCGTTGATCCACAAACACGAGATCTACATTCCTACATGCAACAATTTCTCGAAAGAAAGCATCGTATAATGACTCCCTCTGGTATGAAACCTGAACTCATGGCAAGTCAATTAGAAATGTCCAGCCACATATGCCAAAACATTTCTGAACTAAGATCGGAAATAATTAGAATGAGATCAATAGCACTAAAAGCTGCAGAACAAGAAGGTTTAGGAATAATAGCAGCAAGCACACACCCTTTTGCCAATTGGTCAGATCAAAACATAATGCAGGGAGACAGATACAGCAAATTGTTAGATGATTTCCAATCAGTTGCAGAACAATTACTTGTTTTTGGTATGCATATACACATTGGATTTGGAATAGAACAAAAAAATCAGGATTTGCTAATTGAAATCATGAATCAAATAAGATATTTTCTACCTCATATTCTTGCCCTAAGCTCAAGCTCACCATTCTGGCAAGGACGGAATACTGGATTGCAATCATATAGAAGCGTAGTATTTGAAATGCTTCCACGAACTGGAATACCACCCTCCTTCCAATCATTTAGCGAATACCAACAATACGTAGATATGCTAGGTGATGTAGGATCACTGGAAGTAGACTCCAACAAAATACCAGATGCCACTAAAATCTGGTGGGATGTCAGACCTCATCCACAATTTGGCACACTTGAAATTAGAATAGCAGATGTATGCACCGATATAGAAGACACCATAGCGATAGCAGCATTAACTCAAGCTATAGTAGCCAGGCTAATTGTTCTTAGAACCAACAATCAAAACTGGCGACCTTATAGACAACATCATATCACTGAAAACAAATGGCGTGCAGTTAGATATGGCACATCAGGAAAATTAATAGATTTTGGAATAAACCAGCAAGTAAATTTCGATATACTAACAGATGAGATTATCCAACTAGTAGAACCTGTCCTAGATGATCTTAACAGTAGAAAAGAAGTGTATCATATTAAAGAGATAGTCAATAAAGGTACTAGTGCAAAGCAACAAGTCGACATATATAACAATGCAATCAAGTTTCAAAATATGTCACACAATGATGCTCTAAAAAAAATAGTAGATCACCTCTCAGAGAAAACCATTTCCGGATTGTAATAAAATCTTTTTATAATTCCAAAGAGTCCAGACTTTCAAGAGCTCTTCGACTATACAATTCATATCTTTCACGCTTGGACCATTTCCTCTTATGGCTAGGAGGCGACAAAGATGGTAACAATCCAAAATTCGCTTTCATGGGTTGAAAAGTTTCAGAATCAGCATTGGCCACATAATGACACAATGAACCTATCATTGAGTTAAGAGACAAATTGAGTGGTATACAATTATTCATTAATCGAACCACATTAATTCCAGCAACTAAACCAGTCGCAATATTTCCAGCATATCCTTCCACTCCCGTAATTTGTCCAGCAAAAAAAAGATCAGATTTTATTTTAGACTGCAATGTTACATTAATTGCTTTAGGTGAATTTATAAAAGTATTTCGATGCATCATACCGTACCGAGCAAACCTAGCATTACCAAGTCCAGGTATCATCTTTAATACTCTTTTTTGATCAGGCCACACTAAATTAGTCTGAAAACCAACTATATTGTATAAACTACCCGCTAAATTATCCCTACGAAGCTGTACAATAGCATATGGTCTTTTGCCTCCATTTGGGCATCTAATTCCTACTGGTCGCATAGGACCATATGCTAACGAATCGATACCTCGTTCTGCTATAATTTCTACTGGTAAGCATCCTTCAAAAAACTTATGAGATCCTGCACGCACTCCAGATTTGATATCCTCCTCAAACTCTCTTAACGGTATCCTATCAGAATCAAGTAACGCTTTGACAAAATCAACATATTGATCATAATTCATGGGACAATTGATATAGTCACCATCTTCTCCGTCCTCGTATCTTGATGCTTTAAAAGCAACATCCATATCAATAGAATCATAATATACAATTGGAGACAGTGCATCATAAAAGTACAAATTATCAGTACCCAACAATTCTACAATACTAGTACTAATAGATGCTGAACTAAGTGGACCAGTAGCAATAATACTAAAACCCTCAGGGATTTCCTTCATCTCAGTCCTAATTACTTCAATATTAGGATGATTTTCAATCATACTAGTTACTTCCGCAGCAAACTCTTCACGATCGACTGCAAGTGCACTACCAGCTGGTACAGCACATCTATCTGCACATTCAATCAACATAGATCCCATCTTACGCATTTCTGCCTTTAGTAAACCTGATGATTTATTTGGCAAATTAGATCCCAATGAATTAGAACATACAAGCTCGGCTAAATTATCAGATGAATGAGCACCAGTCTTTCGAAAAGGTCTCATTTCGTACAACTTAACGTGTACTCCTCGTTCAGCTGCCTGCCAAGCTGCCTCACAACCAGCCAACCCACCCCCAACAATCGTCAAATCAGTCATAGTTACTTATCCTCACTCCAATCAAGAAATATATATTATTATTTTGGCACACTTCTTTAGTTTGGCACACTTCTTGCAACAGTATATTGTATATGATAAACTAATATTATAACCCTGAGGTAGCGCCATGCCTAACATTATAGCTGGACAATTTCATAGCACAAGTCAAAGACAATTACCTGCAGCTCATTTGACGCGAACGATGCAGTTATTAGAAAAAACATGTAATGAACTAGATACTGAACTTGAAAATGAAATCAACCAAAATCCAGCTCTTGAAATGTCTGAGGAATGCAGATGTCCTGACTGTAAAAAGATCATTCCATCATACCCCTGTCAATCATGCATGACTAGACTAAACCCATCAGGACCTATAGTTTACGTAGCGCCGCGTTCTCGTGGATCTAGTTCTCCAGAAGAGTATGATGAATATTACTCAAATGACAATAGATTAAGAGATCCAGAAACCTTGTCTGAACATGTTCTTAAACAAGTTGCACCTTCTATTTCTCCAAAAGAACGTCTTGTAGCAGAGCACTTACTTGCTAGACTTGACGAGCACGGATTTTTGATTGATCATCCAGCTGAAATTGCTAGCTATCTTAAGGTAAGGCTTACTATAGTAGAGAAAGTTATCAGTCTAATACAAAGAGCTGACCCCATAGGTGTTGCATCAAAAAATGTAATGGAATGCCTAATGATCCAACTTGAAATGCTAGAAGAAGATGGGAAATCACACCCTCTTGCACGCAAAATGCTAACTGATTTCTGGGAACATTTAGGTAGACGTGACTTCCAAACAGTAGCAAAAAAATGCAAGACTTCAGTCGACGCAATAACAAAAGTAGCTCAATTCATTAAGCGCAACCTAACCCCATATCCATCTCAATCACATTGGAACAATAGTGCTAGCGCTACTGGCCGATACTATCGTCCTGATGTAGAAGTTATTAAAAACCCATATGATGAAGATGGACCTCTTATGGTTCAGGTTTTTTCAGCTTCTAAAGGATGGTTAAAAGTAAACTCTACTGTTAGAACCATGGTTAGCAAAATAGAAGATCCTGAGAAAAAAGATGAATGGTCTGCATACTTAGAAAGAGCAGCTCTTTTCGTAAAGTGTATGAGACAGCGTGACAATGCAATGAAAAGAATTGTAAAACTTATTGTAGAACGCCAACCTAAATTTATTTTAGGTAATGATAAAGATCTAATACCTATGACAAGAGCACAGCTTGCAATTGAACTCAGCCTGCATGAGTCAACTATTTCCAGAGCAGTTGCAAATAAAACCATTTCCTTACCCAATGGTCGCATAATACCCCTTTCGACATTCTTTGATAGATCTCTTGCAATTAGAGCAGCAGTACGTAAAATAATCGAAGAAGAAAAAACTGCAATGACTGATGAACAGGTAGCAAATAAACTAGTTGACCACGGCTACAAAGTAGCTAGGCGAACTGTAGCCAAGTACAGATCAATGCTAGGAATACTTCCAGCTAACCTACGTGCTCGTCAGTTACCTAGAGCAGTATAATGTCATCAAAAAGGAACACTAATTCCAATAAGAAAAGTAATACATTCATAAATTCATTAATCAATAGTCTATCATTATCACTCCGTCCACTAGACACAAACAAATACAAGATGATTATAGACAATATAGATCAACCATTTTTGTTTGTTAACCTGTCATCAGGAAATATTATTGATACAAATCTACTTTGTCTCAAACTACTGGAATACTCTAGATCAGAAATTTTGTCAATCACAATCGAACAACTCATTGACAATCAAAACAAAAATTCAATTAATTCTCTAACTACAGATATACAGCCAGGTACGAGAAAACTATGGAAAACTGTGCCTATACGCACCCGATCAGGTAATATAAGGAACTTTAATATCCGTAGTATTGTAGACGCACATAACAAAACTATAATGCTATTAATACTTGAGGAAGTATTTCAAAAAGAAAAAATATATCCTTATCTAGAACTCAGTAAGCTAACTACCCTAATGCAGTTTCCAGATGATGATTCCGTTATAAAATCAGCAAGTATATGCAAAACATTTCTAGGTTCAGACGAAGTATCAATCTATAAAGTAGGCAAAACGCCTGGCTTCAAATTACTAACTTCTAGTAACAATGACAACCTACTACCAAAATATGTAGATGCCACTGATAACGCAATTAGTACCACAACTTATTCTTGGAAGAATGGTGACATAACTAAATCAATTTTTTCACAAGTTGCACGACAAAATGGTTTTGAGCATGTCATTGTACAGCCGTTAGGTGACAAAAATTCCTGTACAGGATTGTTCATTGCAATGTTTAAAGACAAGGAAATTGATACAGATATCAGTATTAAAATATCCATCATAGCCAAACTACTTAATTCACTACTTGAACTTGGAGGACATTGGAAATCTGCAGCAATCCATTCAAATGAAATTGAAACACTTGAACAAAACTGGCAGACTCTAATGGCAACTACTGTAGATGGCATCATATCTATAAATACTGAGGGAGTAATATCTAGAGCTAATGAATTGTCCGGTGTACTTCTTGGATATGATGTCAACGAAATGATAACAATGCAGTTGTCGGATGTACTAATTGCTTCTCCACCAGTTGTAGATACTATACATAAACACCTCAACGAAAACAAAAACTATAGTAGTCCTTCTATAACATTAATCCGTCGAGATGGACAAGAAATCAATGTATTTCTCCGATCAGTACCAATATATGACAATGAAAACAATTTGTCCGGTGGATTAATTGCAATAAATGACAATAGTGCACAACAAGCAATGAAGGCTAAAACACAACATCTAGAACAGAGAGCTCTCCTAGGTGATTTATCAGCAATATTTGCTCATGAGATACGAAATCCACTTAATGGCATTAGTACTGGATTACAGTACTTACAGATGCAATTACAACATAAAGATCCGCTACAAGAAACTGTTGAATCTATTCTAGAAGAAGCTGTTAGAATCAACAGATTACTAGAAGACATCCTATTAATTGTAAAACCAACTGAACTAAAAATTGAAGGTATATCAATTAAAGATTGTCTAAATAGTATAGCGGAAAGGTGGAGAGAACGATTGTCAAGTCGAAACATATCAATAAATATAGAGCATGTAGCAAATACTCCTTTGGTACTTGCAGACCAAATTCAAATAGAGCAAGTAGCTACTAATCTTATATCTAATGCAATGCATGCCATGGAACCAGATGGAGGTGCTATCACAATTAGCATTCAACCATTATCGCAAGAAATAACTGAAATGAGAGGAGACCATGTTTCAATTAACATAGCAGATACTGGACCAGGTATGACACAAGAAGTAGTAGACCGAATATTTGACCCATTCTATACCACCAAACAATCAGGAACTGGTTTAGGATTGGCAATCTCACAAAGAATCATTACTGCTCATAGAGGCACAATAACAGTACAAAGTTGGCCGACAGTCGGCACTATTTTTACTATAATACTACCAGCTGCAACTTAATAGGAGTAAAAAGATGAGTACAGTACTTATAGTAGAAGATGAACCAACCCCTAGGAAGTTCATCACTAAAATATTATCAAAACATGGATACGAAACTATAGAAGCTGAAAATATTAATATAGCTCACAAAATATTAGATCAGGATGCTGCTGATATAGTACTTCTCGACATAAAATTGCCAGACGGTAATGGACTAACTCTACTTGACAGAATTAATCAAGAAAACCCAAGTCTACCAGTTATAGTAGCCACTGGATACGGTGATATAGATACAGTAGTAGATGCAATGCAAAATGGTGCTTTTGACTTTATGGCAAAACCCATCGACGCAAAACGACTCATCAAATCATTAGAAAATGCTAGTGATCAGGTAAAACTCTATCGAGAATTATCACAGTTACGTCGTGAAAGATGGTCAGATAAATATTGGGTACCCAGCTCATCAAAATCTATGGACACAGTTAATGAACTGGTTGCACGAGCTGCCCCTACTCGTGGGAACGTACTAATTACTGGAGAAACTGGTACTGGAAAAAGTTTAGTTGCTAGCCTATTACATGCTCAAAGTCCTAGATCGAAAAAGGCTTGTGTCACTATAAATTGCGCAGCTATATCTGACCACATGTTAGAGAGTGAATTATTTGGACATGAAGCTAACGCATTTACTGGGGCAGGCCCAAAGAGAAAACTAGGTTTAATGGAAGTAGCTGATGGTAGCACACTATTTCTTGATGAAATTTCAACCATGAAAGCTGATTTACAAGCAAAATTATTAAGAGCATTGGAAGAACGGGTCCTTCGTCGAGTAGGAGGAACAAAAGAAATAGCAATTGATATCAGATTAATAACTGCTACAAATAAAAACATAACTGATTTAATATCAGAAGGCGAGTTTCGAGAAGATTTATATTATCGTTTGAATGTAGTAGAAATAATAATGCCATCATTAAGAGATAGAAAAGAGGACATACCTGCTTTAACAGGAGCATTTATACAGAGTCTATCTCCAGATTACGGTAACCAAGTGACCGGTGTAACTCCACGAGCTATGGAAACATTATTGAAACATCAATGGCCTGGCAACATAAGAGAACTTAAAAATACTATTGAACGATCACTCTTACTCTGCGATTCTGATCAAATAGGTATTGCGCATTTACCTGAAGAAATCAAAAAGTTAAATAACACCAAAACTAAACGGAAAAAAAGCTAAATCTTATAACTTAGGCACAATAATTGCACCATGTAAATCATTGCCTAAATATATTGAGGCCAACTATGTCTATTACTCCAGAAAATATTCGTATCATAATACCTATTATTGCACTAATGTTTAGTGCAGTGTTCCTCATTGCTGGTCTCCGCAAATTATTAGCAAAGGAATACACACCATCCGCTAAAGCACTAGCCAGTCAATCTGCTCGCATTGGACAAAAAGGACTGCGACAAAACGTTAGCAGCATTAGCCAAACAGCATCCAGTCTACTCAATTCAGTAAATCAACTAGTACGTACATCTGCGGGTGTAGGTGCTTTTCTAGTGCTGGTAGGCTTATTTTTTATGGTATCAGCATATTGGGTCGTGAAATAATACAACCTGATGCTTAGTACGTATCAGGTTACACAACAAATCACAAATACACTGTCCGAACCAACATGTTCAGAAGTATTAAGAAGGCTGCGAACATCACAGCATATGCTATATGCTTGCCAACAATCAGGGGTTTTGAACCACTTACTCCATTTTGATGATTCTTCACAACTCACTAATTGGCAAACTGGAATACTTGGATTACGTACAATATCTTTTCTTATCCCAGAATCATCTCCTGATCCTCTAATCTGGTTAACCAAGACTGTGCAGGGTAGAGAAAGATTACATAATGCATATACAGATTTATATGGTGGAGTTCATCCGCCGCAATCAGAAAACACAATAGACACTTTAATCAGAGCAACAGAATCAGCAGTCGCATTAAATCAAGAACTAAATCAAAGTAATGGTGAATATACTCGCATACTACAGGAAGCTTCTACTAATCCTAAGTTATGGAGATTACCACTGACTTGTCTCTATGGTCTAACAAACACAAAAAACACATTTATAGAAAAAATACTTTTAGAAGACAAATTTGCATTAGCCGAGCTTGCTATAGAAATACTAGATTCTAATGAAACAATAGACTCACAAATACAAATTGTAAATCATTCACTAGATAAATTGTCAGTAAATTCCTGTCTACAAATTGCAAAAGCCATAAACAATCTCTCCAATCCCAACTTGCTTCCTTTGCAACAATCATTAATGATTGATTATTCTAATGAATTAACCAGTCTGACTGATGAAAATGCTAACTTACCAGAATTATCAGATTCAATAAGTAAACACACTACATATAGTCTTTTAGAAATTGAAACCAATTCCGAACAATCTATAGGTAAATTAGCAAAAACATTACAAGCTTCACAAGACTTTACAACCAGATTATCAATAGTTTTAGGAAAAGCTGCGCTCAAAAACCAAGATGCTGTCAGTGCACTCGCAGCATTCGAACAAGCAAAAATATTTGGTGGTGAAACCTCAGAGATATCTGTACTAATTGCAGAAGCCAAAGTAACTCTCGGAATGTATACAGAGGCAATTGAAATTCTTAGCAATATGGAAAATCAAATCCCAAAAGGCGAACTAGTTTTAGCTAGAGCATACTATCAAAATGGGGATCTGGTATTAGCTGCTAAAACTGCATCATCCATAATATCATCACTCGATACTCCATCTGATCTATATGAATTAGCAACTATATTAAGCGATAATCATTCACATGAAGAAGCAATTAAAGCACTAGAGAAAGCGATACCATCTTCCAAATACCCATCATACTTACTATCCAAACTATCACTTGAATTATTAGAAGTTGGACGGATTAAAGACGCACGAACATCTGCTTATGAATCTGTATCACTAGATTCAACTTCACTAACAAATAAAGAAATCCTGGCAAAAACATTTGAATACGAAGATGAAGTCGTATCAGCAAATTATGAACAAGCATTGATGCAGTGGGAAAATTCCTTAAAGATAGACCCACACAATGCAAATGTTCAACTCCAATACGCTAAATGTGCTCTCAAATCTAATGAACCCAAAAAAGCACGAGACGAATTATTAAAGATAATAGAAAATAACTCAATAGATGCAAGTTCTGTAATAGAAGATCGCAACTACCTCGGAGAAGCCCATACGTTATTAGCAAATTCCCTAATAGTTTTAGGTGAGGTTGAAACAGCTAGTAGTCATTTTCAAAAAGCCACACAAATTGCTCCTCAATCACCAACACCATGGATTGCAATTGCATCTTTCCATTCAAGTCAGGAAGAATACGATAGAGCATTTAGTGCTCTCAAATCTGGCATTTCATGTATTGATGAAAACAATACAAAAGCAAAATCAGATTTACTACTTGAAATTGGGAAACTACAATTACTTACAAATGACAATGAAGGCGCAATAAAATCTCTACAAGAATCATCCCATCTACAACCTGATAATAGCCACATTCATCATGAATATGGAAAATCATTATTAAATAATCAACGACATGAAGAAGCAATAGAATGCCTAAAATTTGCTTCTCAAATTAGTCCATCAAAAGGGTTAATATGGGAAGATCTTGGAACAGCTTACGAGCAAAATGGTGATATATCTTCAGCAATAAAATCACTACAAAGAGCACAAACTACTGGAGTAGATTCAGAACATTTATCAAAACGCATAGGATTACTTGCATTACAAACAAATGAATATGATTTATCACTAACAAATCTTAAAACAATCGTTTCAAACGATAGCACTGATACAAATGTTTTAGCATCATATGGGTACGCATTGGAAAAAACCTCAAAATGGGATGAAGCTATTGAAATATACAACAAAGCATTAGACGTATCACCAAATAATATTGATCTTATTGTCAGATTGGCTACATGCAATGTTGCTCTAAATGATTACAGTTCAGCAATTGAATTACTTAAACCTATAGCCGAAACCAACAAAGACAACATTGAATTACAACAAATAACAGCAACTGCTTATATCAATTCAAAACTATGGTCTGAAGCTTTGCCGTTTCTTGAACAAATTATCATACTTTCACCGGATAACACTCTATTTATCAAACAAACAGCATTAGCTTTGTCAAAAATCAACAAAGAACAAAAAGCAATAGAATTATTACATCGAGCTAGCGCCCTTGACCCTGATGATGCTAATACTCATAGCGACTTATCAATGCTTTATCAAAAATCTAATCGCTGGATAGAAGCCAAAAAAAGCGCAGAAATAGCAATAAGTCTTGATCCAAGCAATGCAATATTCCAAAAACAATTGGCTGATTGTCTTTCTGCCCTTGGTGAAAGTCAATTAGCTATTGATACACTAAATACTGCAATCACAAATGATCCTACAAATATACATATATTACATTCCTTAGGAGAAGCACAATACAATGCTAAGCAATTTAAGCATGCCTATGAAAGTTTTATTAAGGCTTCCAATACAGTACAATCAAACCACAAAAAAAATAAAACTCTAAAAGCCATTTACCTAACAAGAGCTGGAGATGCTCTAATGTCGCAACAACAAAAACCTCAAGCGATATCCATGTGGCAAAAAGCACTACTTGAAGACCCCGAAAACCTAGAGCTTCAGAAAAAATTAGGCAAAGCTTTGATGTCACAAAATAGATATGAAGAAGCTAGCATAGCATTTGAAAATGCCATTGAACATAGTAATAAGAGCTCTACAGCCATACTAGGTGCTGCTGAGGCAGCAATGGCTTCTGGTGAAAAACACCGAGCATACAGACATCTCAAAAACATGGGTATAGACGGATTAAAAGATGCAGATGACTATTATAAAGCTGGTCTTTTACATTTCCAATTAAACAATTATGATGCTGCTATAGCTGCTTTGAAAATCTCAGTAGATTTAGAACCTGACAAAGCACTCTATAGATCAATGTTAGCTAGAATATTTGGATTAACTAACAATATACTTGGAGCAACTAATGAGGCAGAAATAGCCTTAAGTCATAGCACAACTGATATAGATGTGCTCACCAATACAGGTATAGCTCTCTTACATAGCCAAAAACACGAACTAGCTCTGAAATCCTTCTATCAAGCTGTAGATTCAATTGATGTAGATGCAAAATCATTGTTATCTATAGCAACAGCATTAATTGAACACCAAGAAAAAAAGAGATTGTATGAGAAAAAAGACTATAGATCTAAAGAAGAAAAAGAAATAGTTTCTAAATGCTTAGACGTCTTAACTAACATAGGTTGTGATCCCCTTATACTACAAGAATGGTTAGCTAGAGCTCAATCTCTAATTGGTGATGTAGACACTGCTATTCCAGCACTAGAATTAGTAGCAGATCAGACTAGTAATCCAGAAGTTTATTGTTCACTAGCTACATCTTATCGTATCAGTGGACAAATGACAAAAGCTGAAGAATATATCAGATGGATATTAGATAGATATCCTGACCACATAAATGCAATTCTAGAAATCAGTAACATATATGCATTAAACAAGGATTATGAAAATCAAATTGACTGGCTAAAACGAGCCATAGAGTTATCTAACAATAATGCTGTACCCCATTATATGCTTGGTAAAGCTTATCTAATTTTGAATGATCTAGATCATGCGATAAAATCACTAGAAATGGCAATCAAAATAGAACCTGGACATTCAACGTGGCATTTTGAAATAGGACGTTTATACCAAGAAACAGAAAAATCGGAAACTGCCTTGTCTCACTTCCTTCAAGCAGTACAACTCTCTAAAGAACAAAGGATAGATAATTCATTAAGTTTAGAATATCAAATTCAACTTGCAAGATCATATTTTGCCGATGGTGATTTTGATGCTGCCCGCACACAATATGATGAAGCACTAACACAAAATCATCTTCAAGATGATTTATTAACTGAATCCGGAATAGTTTGCATGCATCAAGGTGATACCAAATCAGCATTAGATAGATTTGAACAAGCACTCACTCTATCGCCTGCAAACATCAAAGCTCTTGAAGGTGCACTGGAAGCATCAAGAATACTTAATGACACACAAAAGTCAGAAAGTTATGCGCTAAAATTACTCAAACAATCTCCTGATAATGCTATTGCATTGACAACGCTAGCAGAACTATACACCTTACAAGGTGACACAAAAAATGCGATGGTATCCATTAATCACGCTATAGACAATACTACTGAACCAGGTCCTATGATTTTGAAAAAAACCAACCTGCTCATATCTTCTTCAAAACATGCAGAAGCTCTCACATATC
>DBHI01000134.1 GCA_002296125.1 Anaerolineales bacterium UBA832
TCAAACTGACGAAGTAAGATTAATTAGTCCAATTGGACTAAAAACTATTAACGACCATGCTGTCGGAGCAGCAATGGAAATGGGGCAACTCTTCCCCATTTTACAAATCATTGCCTTTGTAAGTCTTGCGTTATCAGTCACCAACCTTATGCCACTACCAGCTCTTGATGGAGGGAGAATCTTGTTTGTAATCATTGAAATAATTAGAGGGAAACGTATAGATCCACAAAAGGAAGGTCTAGTACATTTCATGGGAATGACATTACTTATTGGTCTAATGGCAATTTTAGTAATGCAAGATCTAACGAATCCAATCATTATTGAATGATAAAACAAATCTAATTCCAACTAGCAAAAAATATAAATCATCCTAAAATGCATTTATTAATACAAATTCTTCGCGATCAAATTCTACCAATATTTTTGGCTGTCGGTATAGGAAGTGTTTTTTGGTTTTATTTTCGACCTGACATAAAATCTATGTCTAGGTTATCCTTTTACATATTAAGCCCTTGTCTAGTATATTCAAGTATTACCAACAACAATCTTCCAGCTGTTGAATTTTGGCGCATAGTCATGTTTTCTATTTCAACTGTTTTCATTTCTGGAGCATTGGCATGGATAATAGGAAACATACTAAGCCTACAACCAACAATAACTATTGCCCTAATGATGACATGCATGTTTGTCAATGGAGGCAATTATGGTCTTTCTCTTAATCTATTTGCATTTGGTACGGAAGCAATGAATAGAGCCATAGTATATTATCTTGTAAACGTTGTGGCTGTATATAGTATTGGGGTTTTTATTGCATCTAATGGCATTAAAAACCCCAAAGTAGCAATAAATAAAGCACTTAAAGTACCAGTTATTTACGCGCTACTAATATCTAGCACATTGCGATACATAGAATTAGAAACTCCGACATGGATATACATACCAATAGATCTGTTAGCTGAAGCAGCAATTCCAGTGATGCTACTTATACTAGGTATGCAATTAGCAAAAACAAATCTGGTCATTAGATGGAAATGGATAAGCCTTGTAATCGTTGTCCGTCTGATAATAATGCCAATCATTGCAATTTTCCTTTCAGACATATTCAACCTATCTGAAACTTCACGTAAAGCATCAATCCTCGAAGCATCTATGCCGACAGCAGTTATCGTAACAGTTCTATCTCTTGAATATGACTTAGAACCAGAACTAGTCACTGAAGCTGTCTTTATAACTACTTTAATTAGCCCCTTAGTTTTAACACCATTAATAGCTTTTTTACAAACTTAGATAAACTAACCTTATAGAAAAAGAAATAGTTTTATTCTGGTATAATCCTCCGCGAATTGATACACAATAATAAAGTGATCAAACTTACTTGATGACAAAAATACAATATTATTGGATGTAAACATTTTTCACATAAAAGTGCTATTATATTAAATAAGTTATGCACAAGAATCCCGAAAAAATAGCCTGGTCAGCACTTCTAATAGCGTTTCTACTATTTGTAATTATTGCAATCACTCTACCAATTGGCACAAGGCTTATCCTGATTAATAGTACCAAGGAACAAAAAAGCAACATTTCACTAGGATCCGGAAGTGTTTACATTACTCGACCAGCAGTAGGCGTACCAGAAGCGTTATTTGGCTCAATGCAAAATTTGACTTATGGAACACACATAGAAACAGAAAATGCATCTAGAGCTAATATGTCTTTCTTTAGCCCAGATAATAATAAGATTCTAGGAACAGTACAATTATATGGTGATACAGAAGCTAAACTATTGTCTCTCACTACACCAAGATTTAAATTTAGCAAACACTCACATGATATATCATTAATGATTAACAGAGGAAGACTCAGATCATCAGTCTCAGTTGGAGTTGAACGAAATGTTATAATGACCATCCATACACCACAAGCAGAAATCACATTGCATCATCCAGGAAATTATTCTGTTGAAGTAATTAACAATCAATCTTTAGTATCAGTACGAGAAGGTATGGCGACAGTATCCTCACAAGGAAAAACTACTACCCTCATTAAGGACGAACGTACTACTGTGGAATCAGGCCAAAAACCAGCAGGGAAACTATCAGGTCAACGTAACATAATTGATAATGGTAGCTTCTCTGACCCACTTTCTGAAGGATGGACAACTTACCAAAACAGACAAAACGCCAACGAATCTGCAGGAGTTATTGAAGTTGGAGTACATAATGGAAGGAGATCACTACACTTCCTAAGAAGAGGTTTGAATTGGGCAGAAACAGGCATAAAACAAGAGCTTGGCTTAGATGTAAGTGATTACCAAAATCTACGATTACATTTGGCAGCATGGTTAGCCTTCCAGGATTTACGTAATTGTGGATCTCTAGGATCAGAATGTCCACTAATGGTTAGGATAGAGTACATTGATACTAGTGGGAATACTCATGAATGGTTACAAGGATTTTATTATCTAGAAAGCACTAACTCATCAATACCAAACCGTTGCGTAACTTGTAGCGCATCAGATTCAGACCACATTCAGATACCTCATGGATCATGGCATTTTTATGATTCTCCAAATTTAATGAGTGCATTTGAGCAAGCTGGAAGACCTGCATCTATAATTGAATCTATTGCAATATATGCATCTGGACACAATTTTGACAGCTATCTGGCCGACATTGAACTTCAAGCAATAGAATAGAAGACAAAAGTTATCTCATCAAACTTCTAAAAACACGATGAAGAACTTGTTACAATCAATTAGATCCAACAAAGTAGTTTTGACACTATTCATAATATTAATACTTTATACTTATACATCTGTCTATCAATTAAATCTACCAGGTCTGCATTATGATGAAGCAAATGAAGCTGGATTACCTGCTCTCCAAATAGCAAACCAACATACCATAAACACATTCCGCAATGTTGGGATTGGAAACCAAAATTTCCCTATTATGGTACAAGATTACATAGGGGCTCTACACATATATTTCAGTATACCTTTCATCACAATATTAGGACCTACATCAATAGGTATTAGAATCCCTTCCATTTTGTTAGGTCTTACAATACTTATAGTAAATTTTGGATATATTCGAACAATCAGTAATGAAAAAATAAGTCTTTTAGCAACTTTATTATTAGCAAATCATCCATCCTTTGTTTTCTGGAATAGACAAGGAACCCTTATAGCATCATTTACATTAATTATTCTAATTTGTCTACTCTGGGCATGCCACAACTGGCACACAAAAAGTGGATGGAAATCAGCATTCTTGATAGGATTTCTATCTGGATTGGGAGTTTATTCCAAGATCATTTTCTTGTGGATCTTAGGTGGAATATTTGGATTAATAGTAATAATGAACATAAAAGCATTGCTAAGAAAATCAAAAAATATTTGGCCCAAAAAACCAACAAAAACGGATATTGTTTGTGTTACAAGCGGATTTTTTATTGGAATTACTCCATTACTGTTATTTTTGTATAAAGGACAAGGAAGTACACTTACTAGAACTACAGAAATGTTCAAAACAAATACAAATATTATTACCATCCTATTAGGACGATTAGATCAATTCATTGCAGTACTTACTAGCAGTAATTATTTATGGTATCTTGGTGGGTCACCTGGTAATAGATTCTGGTTAGCTGCTCTAGCCATTGGATTGTTCATAATATATCTTGACATTCGCAAAAATCAATTGCACAATATGTATCCTCATTACATAAGTTATATTTTTATAATTTCCTTTTTACTTATTCCTTTAACACCAACACCGTCCGGTATGTTCCCTCACCATTTTGCACTTCTAACTCCTTTGTGGACAACAATAGTAGCATTCTCAATAGTTAGAATACCCTCACTAATAAAACAATCTATATCTCTCAAAAAATCTTATTACTTTGCAACTATAATTCTAGTAATTTGGTCAACATCTTTTTTGGTTAGCAGAGATTTAATTAGTAATTTACTCATACATAGAAATTTGATGGTTACTGGTGGGGAAAGTCCGCACAGTGACGCAATATACAGTCTAGCAAATCATCTTGATAAATTAGAATCAAAACATGTCGTTTCTCTAGACTGGGGTTTTGCACCACAAATACAATATCTAACTAACAATCGAATAAAACCAATAGAAATTTATGGTTTTACAACTAATCCGGAAAATGACTTTCACAATAGAATTGATTCTTTCTACCCTCATACTAATACAATTTATATTATGCATACTAAAGACAAAACATTTATTGACAGACATGAACATTTTAATGAATACGTTGCCAAAATTGGATATCAAACAAAAAAGAAAAATTCAATATTACAGACCAATGGCACTCCTATTTTCGAATTGTTTACAATAGAAAAACGATAACTATTTCACTGCAAAAAGAAAATCCCTATATTTTTCAACGTAATGCTTTTTGCGTTTTTGAATAATAGATAATCCATCACATATTAATTGATCCTTATGACCATCAATACCACCGGGAAATTTTTCATTAAGCGCTCCTTTAGCCTTAAGTACTCTCCAATATGGAGTTCTTATACTACCTTCTTGGTAGCCCTGAACCACATGCTTAACAAATATACCAGTTGTCAAAGGACAACAAATATCAACATCATGCTGTAAAGCCAATATAGAACGGAAAGTAACGATATCCAAAATTTGTTTTTTGGGAATTAGATCAATAAGATTCATAACTGACGCCGGATGCGGAATAAGCATGGATCCACCTCCCCAAGTTTTGGGAGCTTTCTTAATCTTAGGAAGATCATGCTTTGACAAAATTTTCTCACGAAATGTCATGCAATTCACAACTAAAAGTTTCTACTCCCTACCAATTGCACAATATC
>DBHI01000049.1 GCA_002296125.1 Anaerolineales bacterium UBA832
ACATCCTTTGCATCCCAATCATCTTTGCTGCAAAACTTGGTTACATTTCTACCATCAGACAGCTTACCTCTAAAAGCATAACGAGTCCTTACTGACCCATTTTTGGTTGTAGAAGTATAACTAGTCTTAGTAATCTGACTATCCTCAACCGTAACCTTCTGTCTATTCTTCACATCATAAAACTCTACTGACATGATACTGGCCTCCTTATCGGAAGTTATAATGATGGCATCGGGCCTGCCAACTCATCTTCGCTAAATTATTATTACACCTAAGGCCCTGCTCAGGCATACCACTAAAATGCTAATTCAAAGTGCTCTTAATTAGCAATAACTATTAGTAATAATAAAATTATACACTAGAACTTTTTACGCATGTATAAATAATGAGTAATAATCTTACTTGAATTTTAATGTTTAAAACACTAATTTAACTTACTGAAATCCGTATTTCAATATATAATATTCGCTTATGAATCAACATATGTATAACATATCAAAAGTGCACAAAAAAAAACACACCTAATTAACTAATTCCTAGTATATCTAATGTCAACAAAACTCTACAATCCCAACTATGACGTTGTAATAATTGGAGCAGGTCCAGGCGGATATGTGTGTGCTATACGGGCAAGTCAATTAGGAAAAAAAACCGCTATTATTGACAAAGAATGGTTAGGTGGTGTTTGTCTTAATGTTGGTTGCATACCCAGCAAGACAATACTCAAAAATGCAGAAGTTGTAAACAATATTCGAAACAACAGCAAACAACTAGGAATATCTTTTGATAATCTTCAAATAGACTACAGTGCTGCTGTTAACAAGTCACGTAAAGTAAGCAAAAGACTAACCAAAGGAATCGAACATTTACTGAAAAAGAACAAAGTGGATTTTATTAAAGGTAAAGCTCAAATAGTATCTAATAACTCAATTGTAATAAAACTACCAACAGGTGATACCAAACAAATCTCTGCAAGTGATATCGTAATTGCAACTGGAGCCCGACCAAAATTACCCTCTCAATTCAATGTTGACGAAAAACAAATCATCTCATATCAAACTGCTATTCTGCAGAAAGATTGCCCCAAATCAGTAGCTATCATAGGAGGCGGTGCAATTGGGGTAGAGTTTGCCACAATATGGAATTCTTACGGTAGTCAGGTCAGTATTATAGAAACCATGAATGATATATTACCAAAGGAAGACGAGGATATAAGCAAAGAATTGAACAAATCATTAACAAAGTCAGGAATTAAAATATACACTAATTCAACAGTAAAAGACGTTAATTGTACCAACGGAAAAATTGCTTTAAGCATATTAACTACAAATGACCTAAAATCTATTAATGTTGATCAAGTATTAATTGCAATTGGATTTACACCAAATATCGAAGGATTAAACCTGTCTAAAGTAGGTGTAGAATTTGACTCAAACAATTTTATTCGAATAAATGATAATATGTCAACAAACGTGAAAAATATATATGCTATAGGTGACGTCACAGGAAAACTACTACTTGCACATGTAGCATCAGCACAAGGAATTATTGCAGCTGAAACAATTTCCCAACATCCAACTACTAGTCTCAACTACAAAATGCTTCCAAAAGCTACTTATTGCAATCCAGAAGTAGCTTCCTTTGGATATACTGAAAATGAGGCTGTGGAAGCTGGTTATGACATTAAAACCTCCAAATTTCAATTTAGGGCAAACGGAAAAGCATTAAGTATGGGAGCACACAACGGATGGGTCAAAATCATCAGTGAAACTAAGACCGATCATATTCTTGGGGCACACTTAATTGGTCCCCAAGTAACAGAATTACTTCCTGAACTATCATTAGCCTATAATCTAAACTTAACTACTCTAGATGTTGCACAAAATATACATGCACATCCAACACTCTCTGAAGCAATCATGGAAACTGCTCAAGGATTGAATAATAAAATGATTCATCAATAATAATATGAACAAATCAACCAAAAAACAAAATGTTATTTTTTCTAAATTCATACTCGCTGCATTAATTTCACTAGGCGTAATATTAATTGCCCTACTTCCACTAGCAATCTTGGTAGCTTATATACCACAACAAAATGAGATTAACAGGAATCTGAGTATCAACAATACATTATTATCACTTTTGTCAACTGGTATTATGCTAGTTTTTGCAACATCTGTTCTAAATAAATACTTAGCAAGCAAAAAACCTCAATTCTTCTATTGGGGCACAGGTCTATTGATGTTTGGCATAGTAAGTCTTGCTGAAATATTTTTGTCAATTACATGGAACAAATGGATGTTTTTCTTTTGGTATTTTTTTGGTGCAGTAATAAATGCTGCTTGGATAGGACAAGGTACTGTACATTTATTATTTCCAAAAAAATGGACATCCCCCACAAGTGTAGCTCTAATATTGTGCAGTCTAATTGCATTAATTCTTATGTTAGATGCTATGCCACTAATAGACTCTGAAAAATTCAATAATTCAATATCAATTAGTGAACAATATCAAATAATAATGCCAGACCCAAAAAATGGTGGGGTTATTAGATTAATTACGCCTATTTTTAACATTTATGGTGCTGCCTCATTGATTGGTGGAGCAATATGGTCATCTTACCTATTTTGGCGCAAAAAAGTGCTGCCTAATCGTGTCATAGGTAACATACTCATTGCTCTAGGAGCAATTATTGTTAGTATAGCCAGTATTCTCACAAGAATGGGCTTAGGTGAATGGTGGTATATTGGCGAACTACTTGCTGCTACTTTGTTATTTTCCGGATTTATACTAACGTCAAGACAGCCCTTTCCAAAACACTCATACACAACAAAAATACCAACAAATATATTTTAATTAATCACAGTTTAATATGAACAATTTACAAATTCTACGTCTAGGATTATTTCAAATGACAGCAGGTGGACTTTCGGTGCTCTTTTTAGGTGTTTTAAATCGTATTATGAGAGTAGAACTAGAAATTGACCTATTAATAGTAAGTTTACTAATAGGTGGAGGTCATTACATGGGAGCTCTCGTTGCTATACCTTTTGGACATTTTTCTGATACCAACAGAATATACGGATACAGAAGAACATATTATATAGTCATAGGAATGTTAATAACAACTACCATTTTAATTCTGTCTCCTCATGTTGCAATTTGGACAGCAACCGATCCCAATTTTACACGTGTATCAATTGCTTTTATATTCTTCTTGTTTGAAGGTATATCAACATTTCTAGCTGGTACTGCATACTTGGCGCTTATTGCAGACCTCACTCAATCTAAAAACCGAGGACCAGCCGCTGGTCTAGTATGGACTCTTTTGATGTTTGGAATCATTAGCACTGGAATAGCTGCAGCATCTTTCATGAACATATATTCATTCGAAAAACTTGTAACCCTTTTCATTATAAGCGCTGCAATAGCGATAGGGTTCTCAACAATCGCACTATGGAAACAAGAAAAACCCAGCTCGCAAGAAATAAATCGAACTTCAAATTTATCTGAAGCAGTCAAAACAATGTTAAAAAGTAAAACTGCTCGACGTTTTGCAATTTTTCTGCTTATAAGTATGTTTTCCTTCTTTATGCAAGATGTAATACTAGAGCCATTTGGTGGCGAAGTCTTTGGATTATCTGCATCCACGACCACACGATTTAATTCATATATGGGGATAGGACTAGTTAGTGCTATGATCATCGGAGGAACTTATTTGATACCACGTTTTGGCAAACGCAAAATTGCCACAATAGGATGTAGTATTATTGTAATTGGATTTTCTGCCCTGGCTTTTAGCGGTTTTACAGGTAATTCTCAAAATATTAATGAAGCACTCATCCTTTTAGGAATTGGCGCTGGATTATTCACAATAGGAAGTATCGCATTAATGATGGACTTAACTGCCGATCAGCATATAGGACTCTATATAGGAGCATGGACATTAGTCCAAGCACTTGCTAAAGGACCAGCTTCAATTTTATCAGGTGCATTTCAACAGATGTTTGTATCATTTGGATTTTCATCAGGTCAATCCTATGGATCAGTATTCCTCATTGAAGCAACAGGAGTATTAGTAGCGATATATATATTGAATGGAATAAAAGTAGACAATTTCAAAAAAGAAATCCAACCTGTTCTAAGAACCAACCCCTTAAGAACTGGATTCGAGTAAATAATTATGAAATTGTATATGCATTTTCTAAAGCAACAATTAAATTTGCACCTACAACCCTAGGAGTCAATCGCTGCTTTACGCGATTATAACCAGATTCTGCCAAGTTCTCCATGAGTTCATGGTTCTCCACCAAACCACACAATGCTTTGGACAAGGATTTTGCATCTCCTAAAGGAACAAGCCATATATGTTGTTTGTGCACAAAATTCTCACGAATACTATCTGTATCACCGGATACTACTGTCTTCTTCATAGCAAGACCTTCCAATATTTTATTAGCCATTGCTTTCCTAGCTTGAGATGTATCCCCAAACACACCTAAAACTATATCAGCGTCTACAAGATGTTTAGGTAACTCCTTAAACGGGACTTTTGACACAAATTCAATATTGTTCAATTTCATTTTATTTGACAATAGTTGAACATATTCTTTTTGTTCACCATCACCTACAAATCTAAAGATAAATCTCTTATCTTCATTTAATAATGATGCGCACTTAACTATAATGTTAAGACCATGATTGGGAATAAACGATCCGTGATATAAGACCACAAACTTATCATTAATTTTATTCCTGGTCTTGGGAAAAAACAAAGAGTCATCAACACCTAAAGGTACCACCTGTATTTTTTCAGTGGCACCATGAAA
This sequence comes from Anaerolineales bacterium UBA832, assembly GCA_002296125.1. Lineage (GTDB taxonomy): Bacteria > Chloroflexota > Anaerolineae > Anaerolineales > UBA11657 > UBA11657. Next base: position 4,833 of record DBHI01000049.1, read on the forward strand.
TTCATCTATCAAATAATTTCGGTATGCTTCAGTACCAGTGATTACAAGATCTGAAAACCAAATAGCCATCTGGTCAATTAAATGTAATTTTTTTGCTGATATACTATTTTCAGGATATCTGCAACGTTCCAATACACTAGCTTCATACAAACCAATGACCATATCAAACACAATTAATTTGCCAGTAATTTTTCCTAACAACCAAGCCAAAGGAACTACTGTTTGACAGAACTCTGCAACAATAATAATGTCACAACTATTCCTAAATCTACAGAATTGAACTATTAAAGGTAAAACTTTTTTGTATGTAGGCCAATGTTGAGGCACATTACAAAAAAATATACTACAATTATTTAACTCTAAACATCTACGAACATAACTATTTCTAGTATATGACAGATCAAATGCACCAAAATAACATATCCTCATAATAATTGTAAATTAAGGTATTAATACTGTTGTTAATTCTACCCACTCTTTCAAATCACCAGAATCTTCTCCCATCCAAACTGCTAATCGCTCTTGAGTAATAGGGTCATAAAAACCAACAGTAAAAGTATACTCTCCCTCCGATGGAACACTTAATTCCATATGTTCATTTAATATTTCATTTAATCCCCACCATGAAGTTGTATACACATTGTCAATTGGAATAGTGTCTAATTGACCAACTAATTGATCGTTTTTCCATATATGAACAAAATGCTTGTAGTCTATTTCCATCGATTTGTATGCTTGCCAATACAATGTCAACTCAATGTCCAAACCATTATTAATAAAATCATATCCTAACAAACCAATGTTGTCACTATAATTAGCTGAAATGATATGTTGTGTCTCAGGTATCACATAATTTCTATTGCGTGCAAGTATCTTAATAGGATGCATATACTCAATTAATGCCACGGACTGATTATGATCTACCAAATTTATATGAACGAAATAGTTTCCAGGCATAATATCAGTCGGCAAACGCAAAAAATGTTGGTTATTAATAACTAAACCTTTAGGTAAAACTGAAAAGTTATCTTCACTAAATTCATGGTCCGAAGAGAAAACTATGTCTCCATTTTCATGAATTAGATCGAAAACCAAAGTTATACGCCCTGATATTGTGTTAACAATCTCCCAATTAGTCTTGATGCTCACTGGTTGACCTTGCATAATAGTATCTAATAAATTGACATGTAATAAATCAATATAATCTGAGTAAACTATCGCATCTAGCGATGCTCTTACTCCAATTTCTCTTGTGTTTTCAAAAGAATTGCCATAATGAATATCTTCTGTTTCATCATAATAAACTCCTAAATGCAACAATAATGGAAGATCCAAAGTTAAATTATCAGAAACATTTAAGTCAACTTTGTGTAAAATATATTCGCCTACTCGTCTATGCGATGTTGGAACACTTTGCAAATCGACCTGACCATATTTCTTACCATCAGAATCTATCAAATGTACAAAAATTTTATGATCATAATCTAACATATGATCTACTCGCTCAACTAAAAACAATGACCACACTGCTCCAGCCATGGGAAAACTATTGGTCTCCTCACTAATAAAACCAAGAAAAACACTTCCATTTGACAAGTAAATAGGTTTTTTTGGAACTAAATCCAACATAAAATCATCAGCGAGCAATGACTCAGCAATATAAAATTTATTGTTAACTATTAATTTACTGTCATATAAATTGTCCCATGATGGATCATCAGATGATCCAAGCAAAATAGAGCCTGTTTTACTTATTGGCATAGAACGCTCTTCCCACACAACCCTCGCATCTCTAGTCGATGTCAAAGCTTCCCACTGAAAATTATTATCAGAAGCAACTATCAACAAATCTCGATCTGATTGAACAGCACGCGATTGAGCTAAATCTAAAGCTTTAATCTGATTATCAAGAGAAACACGCCCCAAACCTAAATCATATCGTAAATTGAAAAAAACCTGGGTAACTAGCAATAGACCAAAAAATAACACCCCAAGGTGTTTTAATGTCAAATTCAGTGTATCTAACAAACCAACTCTATATTTGTCTTGAAACTTAATATATTCTTCAGGTAACCAATGTCCCAATAATATACCCTGTAATATAAAAGCAAAACCAAAACTAGACCAAATAAAATGATCTTCATAGCTAACAGATAGAATTATTAACATTAAAGGAGGAAGAATATATCCAAAAGCCACCAAACCTTCTATTAACTTTGTTCTATGAAACAACGATCTAAAAATAAAAAAGACAACACCAAAACACGTTATGATAGGTTGAATAGGTTGTGTCCATCCAACCTCCCAATTACCAAGCTGTTGATACATACGAGTACCAACTTGATGCAAAATATTACTAGCATGAGCAAAATCCAACAATAAAAACCCTGCATTACTAGAGTTATCAACATTCAATCCTGTATTTAAATTATCTAAATATAAACCTAATCCCCATGGCACTATAGTAACAAAAGCAACTACACAACTTGCACCTGTATGCATAAAAAGATTACGTCGATCATTAGGTTTATTGTATAGAGAATTCATAAACAAAATCACTGTAATCGGAAATAGCAGAAAAATACCAGGATGACACTGTACACCCAACATAAGAATAGGCAAATGCAAAATTCTTGACAGCTTATCTTGTTCACAATAACCACGCAATCCCGTCCATAGATATAGAAGCGCAAAAGTTAATTGAAGAGCAGGATTCCATATTCCGCGTGCCATAAACACTGCCTCTGGATGCACCGAGAACAAAATTGCTGAAATAATACCAACCCTTTTACTGTAAAACTTACCCCCAATAACGTATATCAAAGAGACAGCAATCACATGCATGAATCCTGTAAACATGCGAGCCAATCGAGGATCAGCTTTTATTAACAAAGGCAATGAATACAAATAGATTGATACAGGACCATGCGAGCCCCGAAAACTAAAATAAGGCATAGGAGGACCTAACAAACCTAATTCTCCATCCTGTACAATTTTTAAAGCTTTGATAGTATGAACAGCTTCATCATGGCTATAAGTCTCTAATCCTGTATTCATCAAACGCAAGCCTGAAGCTATTAAAAGTATGACCACTAATGAAATATATTTAACGTAATAATTAGTATTATTCATTTAATTGTGGCAAAACTATCCAATCAGATTGCAATAATTGATCAGACAAATCAGTAACTGTCAAACGCTCTCCATCACTAGGATTGTAAAAACCTACTGAAAGACTAGTATCATTAATTAAATCAGCACTAATATCTAACTTTACGGTTTCAAGAACTATCTCTCCAGGAGACCACCAAGATGTTGGATAAGTCCATTCTTGCGGCATAGAATCAATCTGTGCAATTATTTCTCCATTGTGACGAACATGTACAAAATATTTGTAATCAATGTCAATATAATCAATAGGCCTCCAATACATTTGAACTTCTGAGGAATCTTCATTACTGTACAAGTTGTACCCTAACATTTCTATCTTGTTGCCAAAAACACCTTGTATTTGCACAACATCGTCAGATAATACAAAAATTCTCTCACGTTCCAGAACATTAAAATCAGTACTATATATAGTGTTGTACTTCCCTTGGTGGCTATCAAATACGTCTAAATCCATAATATAATTACCTGACTCTAAATCAGTAGGAATTCTCAGCTCATATTGTTCTTCAACAAAAACTGATTTAGGCCATACTTCATAAAGTGGGTTGGAAAAAATATCCATGTCTTCAATATAAACTTCATCATCATTTGTGTCATATATGTGCCAACGTAGTTTAGGTATAAAATCTAAAACTTTATTTGTATACCAATTAGCACTTAATATTAACGGTACTCCTTGCATAATCTGACTTGAAACATCTAATCTTAACAGTTGTAAACCCTCTGGACCGATTGAAATAGATTCATCCAATCCTCTAATTTGAATCCGAGACACTTCATCTATAGTACTACCGTTATCTGCCACCAAAGGTACGTTACCATTGTCATCATACATACCAAAATTTAGATAAAGGTTTCCTTCATCAGGCAATTCGTTTGATACAGACAATTCAAATTGACTCGCATATCTTTGCGTACTGCTAATCTGATTAATATTAAGACCCCTTTGATCTAACTGTGCATACTTTACACCCTGTCGATCAACAAGATGTACATACACTTTAGAACTAGAAGTCACTGGACCTCTTGTTTCCATAATCATGAATATAGTCCAAGTCTCTCCCTGAGTTACTTGATTCTGAGTAGACGGAATATAAAAACCTAAGACATTCACATTGTTCGCAAAATTCCAGGGCAATATTGATTGGGCATTTGTTTCAAATTTGTCTGACTCAGGTAACAAAGCTATCATTGAATTTCCGTAAACAAATTCTCCTTCTGAAAACAATGACGCCCTACTATCATTTTTACCATCACCTACAAGAACAGCACCATCTGTTAACAAAGGCAACGGTTGATCAAACTCCACTAAATATCCTTCAATATCGTATTTAAAGTATGCATACTCTCTAAGAAAAGCCCATGGCAAACCACCATGGCCCTCAGACAAAATAATCATCAAATCTTTGTCAAGACTAAGAGCACGATTTACAGCCAGATCCATAGAATCAACTAGTTCATTAAGTGATACTGGGGGTGGTGGATAATTTGATTGTATATATTGTATAATTTGACTGATTGATATTAGTGCGACCATTCCAATTGCTAAGGTCCTATAATAAATATTATTAAGAAGAAATTCTATGAAGCCTATTGATCTATTAGTCAAGGATGTTACATTCTTAGTCACACCACCTAAAAGTGCACCTTGAATCACAAAAAGACCTGGTAAACTAGGCCACCAATAATCTATAACCCAATGTGCTTGAATAATCCAAGTCACAATAGGAACTAAAGCAAAACTTAATACTATTGTAAAACCAGGCAACAATCTACGCCTAACAAATGAATTGTATGCCATCCAAATAGAACCAACAATAGTAATAAGTGCTTGAAATGGTTTCAACCAGTTATCTGGTACACGCTCCATGTGATAAATTGTTTGAATTATTTGTCCTAGTCCACCAAACAATTGATTATCTTGAATCTCACCAGTAGAAGGCATATTTTGTACTCGTTCAAGTATATTGACGTACTGTGAAAACTCATAGACCCCAATAATCCATGGTACAAATAACAAGATAAATATTATTCCACTCAAAATAGTTTGCATCACAATAATACGACGTTCTTTGGGATAAGATAATATTGAGTGAATAAAAACACATAATGACAACGGCAATAAAGCAAATGTATGAGGATGACATTGACCTGCCAAACTTAACAAAGGCAAATGTAATATCCTGGCCCAACCTTTATTATCGTAATAACCCAATAAACCTGTAAATACAAACATCAACACAAATGGCGCTCCGATTTGCGCATTATTAATTACACGACTTGCAAAAACCATGTGAGGATGAACTGCATATAATAATGAAGCAACTACTGCTGCTCTAAAACCAAAATATCTTATTGTAATGAAATATAGTATTGCTACTGATAATGTGTTTATCGCGGCCGTAAATATCTGTGCTCCTACTGGTTCAGGAGTAAAAAAATAAGGCAATGCATATAAATAAACGGACAATGGTGAATGTACTAACCCAAGTGAAGAAGGAGGTCCAAGAAAATGATGTTCACCATAACGGGCTATCTGTAAAGCCTTGATACTAATATAAGCATCATCACCTCCAAAAAACTCTAACTCTGTTTGATACATACGCAAAAATCCAGCCAAGCATAATATTAAAATCAAAGGAAGATAACTTTTTATAAAATCAAGACGTTTATACATCAGAACCAACCCCAAAAATAAACAGGAAACAAGTTTTATTGTTTAATCAATTGTTGAATACTACTAGACAATTTGTCAATAAATTTGATTTCATCATGAAATTCCACTACTAATCTACGTATTCTATCACTATTTATTGTTCGATTATGTTGTGACAAATTCAAATATTCAACTAGTTTGTCAGAAATCACTTCAACATGATCAGATGTTAGAACCTCAAAACCACCAGGAATCTGATCTAATTCAGCAAACGAATTATTTAACACTAAAGTAGGCACACCACAAGCCATTCCTTCCAAAACAGATTTATCCAATCCACCCGTTGGACAAAGATTAATATGTACACTAGCGTCTAAATATGTCTCTACCATATCCTTATAGGATATAGGACCTATTAGCTTCACAATATCATCTAGCTTTAATTTTTTTATTTTGTCTTGTAATAATAAACGATACCCAGACGCTAAATTATCCTCTTCGCCACCTACTATATGTAGTTCAAAATCTTGGCTATTATATTTGTTGCTAATATACGCTATACAATCAATCAACAATTCATAATTTTTTATAGATGCCAATCGGCCTACAGACAATATAACTGAGGGTTCCTTTACTTCACCCAAGCGGGGTCTAAAGCGATCAACATTGATACCATGACCTATAATTTCTTTTTTATTAGTATTTATTTGAAAACTCTTATCAGAAGCAGTCACAACACGAGATGCAAAAAAAGTTGCTAAACGCAACTTCAAACTCACTTGTTTGTGTGTATACCAAAAAACCACTGGCCAAGAAAACAATAAAGCAAAAGGAGCTACACCAATTACATATTCAGGACTAAATTGACAAAAGACAACTTGTACTGAATTCCTAAAATTCAACAACAAACTGCAAAAATGCATTATGCGTTTAATTGTGTTTAATCCTGTCCCTTGGGGCAAGGAATGTACTTTTACATTGACCGGTAAATTTTCTCCACTATATGATAAACATATAACTTCAACTCTAGAAAATTTCTCTGATAATGCTTTAATCCAACCGACTACGTGTCCTACTATACTGCTTTCAGAATCCACTTTATAAGTCAGATATAGCAATCTCATTATTTCACCAAATCTTTATAAAAACTCACATAGTCCTTAATAACACGTTCTTTCTCATACATTTCTACAGTTTTTGGTGCTTGAGATGACATACTTTCAAAAAGATTGTCATTAGATACAATTTCCAACAAAACCTTTGCAATCTCCTCTGATGACCAATCTACTATATAACCATTAACCTTGTGCTTCACTATCTGACTGGCTAATCCAACGCGTGTAGTAATCACAGGAACACCACATGCAAGAGCTTCCGCCACTACCCTAGGTCCACCTTCACTAAAAGAAGTGCAAACCAAACAACGTGAACTGCGATAATAAGATGCAAGTTCTTCTGCATTGGATACCCAATCTATACATTCAATATTATCTGCTAAGCCGAGCAAATTTATACGGTTTCTAAAACTTACAGCCAAAGGTCCATTACCAATAACCAACACACGCATATTATTCTTATTTACAACAGCTTCTGCAATACTTTCCAAAAACAAATCCAATCCCTTGTTAGCAGTCATACGACCCACAAAAATAGCATCATATTTTCTTTCAGAAATACTTGGTTTAAAGACATTAAAATCTAAATATAAACTATATAACAACAAAATTTGTTCCTCTGAAACACCCCAACTCCGCATCAAAGGTTCTAATTCTGTAGAATTAGTAATTCTAAATCCTACAACATGCGACATTACATATTTCACATAACATTTAGTTAACCATGGTTGTATTTTCTCACGTATGCTCGCTGCACGAGGATATCCATCTACATGATGAATCTCACTAACAAAAGGAACTCCGATTTTAGCAGACAACAATTTAGCACCTAGGCCATTTAAAAATAAACCATAATCATGTGAAACGATCAAATCGTATGGTCTTTTTACAAATAAATGTGTACCTTTTTGTAAAATAAAATAGGGTTGCAAATATTTCAGATATGTTGAATTATGAACATCAATATTATCACCAATAGAAATGCTGGACTCAGCACCATAACTGTTTGTAATAACATCAATATGGTCCCAATATGATGCCAACTCGATCAATGTATTATAAAAAGCTCCACGTTCACCTTTTATAACAGATTTATCCCCACTGAGCATTAATAAATTCAATCAATTACTCCTAATAAAACCTGTTCAGTTGTTTCTAGAAGACTTTTCCAAGAAAATTTATTAAGATCCTCCAAAGCACAGGCTGACATATGTCTTGATACTTCAGGACAATCAAAAACGTGCTTCACTTTATCACCTAGCTCAATTTCATTATCAACACTGACTAACAAGCCATTGTATCCATCATTAATTACTTCCAAGTTGCCACCTATATTAGTAGCAATCACAGGTACACTACAAGCCATAGCTTCCAACAAAGAATGTGGTAACCCTTCATATGTAGAAAACAACACAAACACATCAACAGCACGCATTATATGAAAAAGATTTTTCTGTGTCTCAAAACCAGTGAACAATACAGGAAACTTTAAAGTCTTTGCAATATTCTCCAAATTATCACGTTCAGGTCCATCTCCTACAACTATTAATTGTAGATCCGAACATTGTTCACTAATATGATTAAGAGCACGCATAATACCATCAATCCGCTTCCATGATACTAATCTAGCTACAGTCAGCACCAAAAATGACTGACTTGCAAAACCCAATTCTCCTCTTGCAACTGATTGGCTAGGTAATGTAGAAAAAAGATCCATGTCAAGTGCATTATAAATTACTCTAATTTTCTCTCGATCAAGACCCCAACCAACAACTAATCTAGCTATGTACTTACTTGGTACTATAACTAAATCAGCTTTAGTTGTATACCAAACACATACTCTTCTTAATAAACGTACCAACCATCTATGTTTTTGAGTTTGAAATTCATCAATAGTCTGATCTTTATCTACCCAGGAATGACGAACACTGAATTCCCATGCAAAATCACTAACATTCTTTAACACTAACGGCTTACGCAAGAACAAATTAGCTATAACTGCAGGAAAACCATAGTCACTTACTAAAAGTACGTCATGATCACGAGCTCCTCTTATAACATTGAACACAAAAATAATAAGCCTCATTAGAATAGGCCATTTGCGAGTAATGCGATTGACTTTATAAGGAAAATGATCGTCAATGTGACTGTCAGGATGATCGGTATATGTAATCACAGAAACCTGATGACCACGTTTAATAAGCGCAGGTAAAAGTTTTTGCAAGTATGTAGAAGGACCGCCAACTTCAGGATAAAAAGAGCCAGCAATAACATATAATCGCATAATATTATTATGTTATATTTTTACGATTCTAGCCATACCTTCTAAACCATTAGTTGCATTACGAGTATCAACAACCAATTTAGCATGATCCAAAACATCCGACCAGTCATAATAACTGTGGTCAGTCACAATTATTACACAGTCCACTGATTCTAAAACTACACTATCATAGTTTACTGCAGTCATATCAAATTTTTCAAACTGTATTTCTGGCACATGTGGATCATGATAAACAACATGCGCACCTTGCTGCTTCAATAATTCGATAATATCTAATGCTGGAGATTCCCTAATATCATCTACGTTTGGTTTGTATGCAACACCTAACACCAATACATTAGAATTTCGAACAGGCTTACTATCTTCATTCAAAGATTCAGCAACTTTACGAACTACATATCTAGGCATATTAGTATTAATTTCATCAGCTAATTCTATGAAACGTGCATTGAAATTCAATGATTTCAACTTCCAAGATAGATAAAGTGGATCAATAGGTATACAATGTCCCCCTAAACCAGGACCTGGATAAAAAGGCATATAGCCAAATGGTTTTGTTTCAGCTGCATCAATGACTTCCCAGACATCTATACCCAATTTATCGCACATAATTGTTATTTCATTTATAAGACCAATATTCACTGCCCGAAAAGTATTTTCAAGCAGTTTCACCATTTCAGCTGCCTGTGTCGATGAAACTTTTACAATACTATCAACTACATTACCGTATAGAGCTTTAGCAACATTAACGCACTCTTTTGTAATTCCACCAATCACCTTAGGAGTATTACGGACACCGTAAATCTTATTAGCTGGATCTATCCTTTCTGGAGAATATGCAAGAAATATGTCTTCTCCAACACTATGTCCATTTCTCAACATAATAGGTAAAACAACCTCTGCAGTAGTACCTGGATAAGTTGTGCTCTCTAAAATTATCAAAGTGTTAGTCTTTAAATGTTCGCTGATCTCTTCAGCTGCATCTACAACATACGACATGTCTGGATCACGAGTTTTACGCAAGGGGGTAGGAACACAAATACTTATTGCATCCAAATCACTTATCTGCTCAAAATCCACAGTAACTTGTAATCTATCTTGTTCTACTAGTGTAGAAACCACATCACTATCTATATCAGCAATATATGAATTGCCTTCATTTAACATTTTTATTTTGTTTACATCTTTGTCAATTCCTAAGACGTTATAACCTGCCTCAGCAAATTCAATAGCTAAAGGCAAACCAACATAACCAAGTCCAATAATACCTATACGAGCTTGTTTAGCTTGAATCTTCTCTATAAGATCTTGGCCAGTAGATATAGACATAACAAAAACGAATTGCTAATCCACCACCACGCGCTTAATTACAGGTCTCTCAGTAATAGAATCTGCACTCAATCCATCTGACTTAAACTGACTAACAATATCTAAAATTGTCTGATCAAGCCCAATTTTGGGAATCCAGCCAATTAATTCATGTATACGAGTAGTATCTGGAATACGCCTACGCATATCTTCAAAACCTTGTTCAGTAGCTTCCTCATATGGTACTAAAATAATACTAGAATTACTATTGCACATGGTTTTTATTTTACGTGCTAAATCAATAATGGTAATCTCCTCCTTAGCACCAATATTGAAAACCCGCCCCTCAGCTTCAGGAGAATCTGCTAAACCCCTAATAGCAGGAATAACATCCCTAACATCACAAAAACATCTACTCTGATTACCATCTCCATAAACGGTAATATCAGCACCAGACAATGCCTGACGTACAAACCTAGGAACAACCATACCATAACGACCCCTTTGCCTTGGGCCTATTGTATTAAACAAGCGAAAAATTACTACTGGTAGACCCATCTCCTTATGATATGCTAAAGCCAAAAACTCATCCAAAGCTTTAGAAGTAGCATATGCCCAACGATGATGAGTGGTAGCACCAATTAAGCTATCATCATCTTCATTGAAAGGTACATTAGTTAATTTCCCATAAATTTCAGATGTCGATGCAATAAGTATTTTTTTACGATAACGTCTTGCTGTCCTTAACACATTTTCAGTGCCCATTACATTTGTTTCGATTGTATCAACTGGAGATCGCACAATAAGTTCAACTCCTACAGCAGCAGCGAGATGAATAATAATGTCACATTCACTAACCAATCTGTCCATCACACTAGTATTAGTAATAGATTCCACTACCAGCTGAAAGTTCTTATCATCAGAAAACGCACTCAAGTTTTCCATTCTACCAGTAGACAAATCATCAATTGCTACAACACTGTGACCATCATCAATCAAATTCTTTGAAAGATGACCACCTATAAAGCCAGCTCCGCCTGTTACCAAAAATCTCATAAAATAAAACCGCCTAGATAAAAATTACTTGTTAATAATCATAGTATATGTATCAAATCAATTTCTTCATAGATAAGACAATATTACATATTGTTGAAGCATTATAACTTCACGAGCTAAGACTGTCCACTTCCTAAATATACAGTTACAATAAATTTAATTGTTCAACTGTTGATTTTGACTCCTGATCCCCTTGTTGTTCTAAATTCAATGAGTCTATATATTTAGGCAAACGACCAAAATCTTTCAGTAATAATGGTCGATTCTGCGGATTATACAAAGCTGCTGCAGGATGAAACATTGGTACAATAATACGAGATCCAAAACGCTTTGCTTCACCATGTACATCACTAATTCTTACACCAGGAAACCATCGTGCCATCGAAAATCTCCCTAAAGTTACTATCACTTTTGGATCAATTAGATTTATCTGTTTATCTAAATATGTTCTACACGATTCTATTTCATCACTCTTAGGATCTCTATTATCTGGTGGCCGACATTTAACTACATTTGTAATATACACATCATCTCGGCTCAAATCAATACTGTATAAAAGATCATCAAGAAGCTTCCCCGACCTTCCTACAAAAGGCAAACCTTGTTCATCCTCATGATAACCAGGTCCTTCCCCAATTAACATAATATCTGCATTCATATTACCAAACCCTGGAACCGCTGTTTTACGAGTAGACGCCAACACACATAGAGTACAACTCTGTATTTGCTGCTCAATAATTTCCAATTGCTTTTTATCAATTCTCATAATAAATGAATATGATCACTAATCCACTCCCATAAAAGCTTGGTCCCTGTTACAGGATCAACCTTAGGAGACCAACCACTCCTAGAAAATGCAGTAATATCACTAATATATACCTTTTGATCACCTGGTCTCCAATCATCATATTGTATCGACAAATCTTTACCAGCTAAATCCTTAATAATCGGCTCTATCTCATTCCAAATAGATACAGTAAAATCCACGCCACCTCCAATATTAAAAACCTGACCAGCAAAATTATTTGGAGATTCTAAAACAATATCGTACGCGTCTAACAAATCATCTATCCAAAGAATATCCCTTACTTGCTTACCATCACCATATATCTTTATTTTAGAATCTTTTAGTATTGAAATAATAAAATGAGCCAACCATCCCTGATCCTCAATACCATATTGACGAACACCATAAATACATGATTGTCGAAAGACTACTGTAGGAATTGAATAAATCCGGCTATAATCACGCACATATTGATCTCCTGCGCCTTTAGAACACCCATAAGGTGAATGGAAATCTAAATGATTCTGTTCTGAAATTCCTAAAGGCAACTCTTTATACTGCCATCGTGTTGCTGTTTCCACCAAAGACACATCATCCATAGCACCATACACCTTGTTTGTGGAAGCATATACAATCAACGGATTGTTACTGGACAATCTCGCCGCTTCCAAAACATTCAATGTACCCAAAGCATTTATTTCAAAATCTTCTCTAGGATTAACAACTGATGAAGTCACTGCCACTTGTGCTGCAAAATGAAACACTACATCCTGTTTATACACTGCTTCTTTAACATCTTCAAAATGACGAACATCGCCCTGCACAAACTTAATCCCCGAAGAATATTTCCCTTGCAACCATTCTAAATTTTGTACCGACCCCTTTCTAGACAAGTTGTCAAATAAAGTAACCTGATGACCATTACTTAACAACCGTTCTGCGTAGTTACTTCCAATAAATCCTGCACCACCTGTAATTAATATCTTTCCCATATCGTGTTCAGCTACCTAATATCATGACGCATTGTCTGTCGCAGATCGAACATAATGTGGTGACAATGAACCTATATGATCAACTTCTCCTTTATTTATTCGATTTCTAGCTATATCAATAAGAGCTGCAGCACGACGTACATTTAATGCTGAGGACGCTATAATAACATTGTCATCAAATTTCTGTGAATATTTACTACTTAATTCACCACATATATAATAATCTCCTGTCTCAGTTTCTTTCAATATATCCTGCCAACTAGTTATATAAGGATCCTGAAAACTACTCCAATCATCAATTTTCCATGTATATTTCCCAACTACTAAACGCTGTCTGCCAGCCTGAATAATTGTCAACAAAGACCCATCAAACTCTGGCTGCATATGAGCCAAGACATCCATAGTAGATACACCAATTAACGGCAACGAATACGATAAAGCTAAACCTTTAGCAAAACCAAGTCCAATTCGTATTCCAGTAAAAGATCCTGGACCAATTGTCACAGCAATTGCTTTTAAGGATTTAATATTCACAGATGCATTAGTTATCATACGATCTACATACTCAGCCAACTCAACAGTATGATTATCGTTGCTACGCCAACTATATTCAGAATGAATACAAACTCCATCGTCAAGAGCAATACTTGCACTACTAGTAGCTGTGTCTATACCTAAAAACATATTCCATTACCTTATTGAAAAGCACTTTTACGAAAATCAGCTAATAACGATACAAAACGATCACCATTAGCACTTACTTCAATACTTCTCTTTTCATCAGTAAGATATTTCATTTTAATTAACAATCGCTCTTTTGGAAGAATCTCTTCAACATTCTCCGACCATTCTATCATTACACTAACTCCTGAATTTAATCTCTCATCAACACAAAGATGATCCCCTTCAATCCAATTATCTAATCTATAACAATCCATATGATGCAATTGAGCTCCATCAGCACGAGTATACTCATTAACCAAAATATATGAAGGGCTATTAGCCGGTTCCAGAGCTCCCCATCCACGTGCTATTCCAATAGCTAAAGATGTTTTTCCAGATCCCATATGACCTGTTAAACACAATAAATCCTCAGACCTCAATAGTTGACCAAGCTTAACCCCATACCGAAGTGTCTGATCATAACTGTAGCTAATAAAATCTAGTGTTTGCAAATCCATGATAGGCATGGCAGCGGAATTATAACTACCAGACCTCAAAGATACAAGTCAATTTAAACACAATTGTTTAAAACAATTATCAAATTACATTTATTTACCTACAATCTATACATTTGATTTTAATAATTAGTAAAAACAACTTACAGTTAGATATTACTATTTTACTAAAGTCGAGATATACTTAACTGTAAATAGCATAGATACAGGTTATAGAAATCAAGACTCATACAATGAACAACAAATCACTTAGTCATATAGACAGTAAAGGTAATGCACAAATGGTTGACATTACCTCAAAACCAAACACGCAACGATTAGCTATAGCTTCCGCTGAAATTCACATGGAGAAAAAATCGCTCGAATTAATCCAAAAGGGACATACCAAAAAAGGTGATGTATATACTACAGCTAAGATAGCTGGTATACAAGCCGCAAAAAAAACAGCGGAACTAATTCCATTATGTCATTCTTTGCTAATTAATGATATACAAATAGAAATAATTGATGATAAAATTCTTGGAGAAGAACAACATGGTTTAACAATAATATCCACTGTTCAATCGAACGGCAAAACTGGCGTAGAAATGGAAGCTCTAGTATCCGTAACAACAGCATCTCTCACCATATATGATATGACAAAGGCGATAGACAAGTCCATGAAAATCACCAACATACATCTAGTAGAAAAACGAGGCGGTCAAACTGGAGATATAGTTACCAAACAAAATTAATGACCAAAATATTCCCAAATCCATGAAAATATCTGTTCTTCTATTCGCAAACATAAAAGAATATGCAGGCACTAATATGCTCTCCTTAGATATACAGGATACGTGTACAGTCCAAGATCTTAAGGATGCAATCGCACGAGAAATTCCAGAGACAAAAAATCTAATACAAACAACGATCGTATCGATTAACCATGAATTTGCCTTTCCAGAAGATATTATTCCTCCAGATGCAGAAATTGCTGTCTTCCCTCCAGTATCAGGAGGTCAAAAAAAACCTAATATAATTAAACTCACAGATAAAGACTTTCAAATCGATAAATTAATACCTCAAATTGTAGGGCCTACAAATGGTGCCATTTGCATGTTCTCAGGAGTAGTCCGAGAATTTAATTCAATTGATAACAATGCAGGTTCTTTGGAACATGTAACTAATCTTATATATGAAGCATATGAACCTATGGCAACAAATAAAATGTGCCAAGTAGCCTCAGAAATTCGCTCCAAATGGCCTAACATATTTGGTATAGCCATCATCCAACGTATAGGAGAACTAGAACCAAGTCAAAAAACAATAATGATTGCTTGTACGGGTGCACATAGAAATTCTGGAGTATTTGAAGCAGCCAGATATGGAATTGACAGACTCAAAGAAATTGTTCCTATTTGGAAAAAAGAATTAGACAAATCAAATTCCGCTTGGATTCAAGGTACATATATACCAAATAAAAATGACAATTAATAAACATGGTGTTAAATAATGAATATATTTGCTAAAAAGTGGTTCTATAAAAACCCTGGAAGTATTACTCATAACATTGCAGAAAATGTCCGGCAATCATTTTGGTCTTCAGGACTATATAACATATGGATTGATTCAATAAATAATTCTGCTCCTTATAAAGTACAAGGTCATCATAACTCAATAGAATTTGAAATGGAATGGCAGCCCTCCAGATGGCTTAAGTTGCGCACCACAAAAAACAACTTGCAAATACAGAATCATATTTCATGGATGCTAGAACAAAAATGTAATATCTCATTTGTAGACCAAAACAACCATAAAATATATGAATGGCATCTTGAAGATTTTGACAAAAGATGGAGAGAACTCTCTGGCAATCCAATTTATAGTGAATTAGAACGTATTAATTAATTTTTTCAAACATTAGCAATGTATAATATTTTAGATGACATTGCTGCTTTTAAAGCAATGCTTAATGATTTTGTACCGTTTGTTCAGTCACCCACAATTTTCTGGAAGTTATCTAATCCTGGTCCCTTTATGAAAAGATATCCAACATTAACAATAGCGGGTATCATGTTCTGCATGGAAAAACTGACTAAAGTACAGACAGATCTAGACATCAATACTACAAATCAGAAAAATAATTTAGTAGCTCAAATGAATTATAATCTCATTAAATGGAACGATATACTTATTAGGAAGTCATTATTCGAAATCAATAGCAGATTGCGTTCCTGGAAAATATATGTCGATGACTGTATTAATGATATCAATGATTATGATAAATATTATACAGAAGAAATTTATGGGCGCGTATATATCCATCTTCTACTACAAACACTCAAGAATCATGACCAAATCAGCATCTTGCAAAACAAAGTACATGTATATGATACACAATTAGCTCAATTATTTGTCGAAAACACATTTTTATGGGACCAATCACTACAAATAGTGTTTCCACGTGAAAATTATTGGTATTTATATGGTAGGCTCAAAACAACCTGATTATTAATTGCGCTTTATGAAATCTTATATTATTTACTTAGCATAATGTACTGCTCTAGTCTCTCGAATAACAGTCACTTTAATTTGACCCGGATACTGAAGATTTTCTTCTGCCTTAAGGGCCACATCCTTAGCAATTTGCATGGCTTCAAGATCATCCACCTTATCTGGACTAACAATCAAACGTACTTCTCTACCTGCTTGTAAAGCAAAAGCTTCTTTAACACCCTTTGCCGAATTTGCAATCTCTTCTAGAGATCTTATTCTTTTAACATATTGCTCAAAATTTTCACGCCGTGCGCCAGGACGAGATCCCGAGATTGCATCTGCCACCTCAACTATTGTGGCCTCAACACTTTCTTGCTCAACTTCATGATGATGAGCAGCAACAGCATTGCATACTATCGATGAAACACCATAACGCCTACAAATTTCTGCTCCAATAGCCGCATGTGTTCCTGACACCTCATGATCCACAGCCTTACCTATATCATGTAATAATCCTGCTGTTTTGGATACATCCACATCTGCACCAATTTCAGCAGCAATTACACCGGCTATCAATGCAGTTTCTATTGCATGTGAATGCTGATCCTGACCATAAGAAGTGCGAAATTTTAATTTGCCTAATAACCGCACAATCTGTGCTTGCAGGCCCAAAACACCTGCATCATATACCGCCTTCTCACCTTCTTCTTTAATTATTATTTCTACATCCTCTCTAGACTTAGAGACCACTTTCTCTATCTGAGCAGGATGAATACGTCCATCTAGTATCAATTTACTTAAAGCTCGTCTTGCTATCTCTCTTCTGATTGGATCAAAAGAAGCTACCATCACTGAATCAGGTGCCCCATCTACTACTACATCTACACCTGCGACCTGTTCAAATGACCTAATATTACGACCATTCCGACCTATAATACGTCCTTTGATATCATCAGACGGAATAGGAATAGTAGTGGTCGAATGCTCAGACACTTGATCACTAGATACACGTTGCATAGCCATAACAAGCAATTTTCTAGCCTTATTTTCTCCTTCTGTCTTTGCTTCCTGTTCGATATTGCGAATCATCTTGGCCATATCTTCTCGCGATTCTCTTTCAACTAAGCTCATCAACTCATCTTTAGCTTCTAGTTTTGTCATAGAAGCTACTCTTTGCAACTCTTCAAATTGTGTTTTTAGTTTTGCATCGATCTGTTTCTTTTTTTGTTTAATTTCAAGATTAAGCTTTTTTAAATCTCTACTACGTTGATCTAACCGACTAGAACGTTGATCCATCTTGTTACGCCGACTTTCCATACGACTTTCTTCTTCGGACACTCTTTTACGTCTTGCAAACAATTCCTTGTCCATGGTATCACGCTTAGCATGCAACTCATCCTTAACACTCAATTCCAAATCTCGCATCTTTTGATCATATTCAGCATTTAAACGCTCATTATTCAATGAGTATTTTGTTTCTAAAACATTTTTTTGATAGCGATATATCAACAGCAAAAGAATTGAGCCAATTAATATAATCGCTAGTACCAATATAATGATATTCAATGTCATTTTTAACCCTCTTTGTCTTTTTTTAATTGGATCATTTCATAGACAACGTCATTGATAACATCATATTCAAAACCATTCCTAGCTAACAATGACCACATTCTCTTTCGAAACAAATCCCGTGATAATTGATTGAATTTCGATAATTTAGAATAAGCCAACTGACGAGCATCAGACAACTCATCCACATCATCAAGGGCAATTTCAATATCACCTTCACTTACGCCCTTTAACATTAATTCCTTACGTATTGCACGTTTACTACGAGGTCTAAACGTACGTCTATTATCCACCCACAATTCTGCAAACTGTAAATCATCTAACACATTATCTTTCTGCAATTGATCCAGAACCCGTTTAATTATTTCTACTTCAAACCCATGCTTAATCAACCTATCGTAAACTTCCTTTACAGATCGTGGCCGATAATCTATAAATTTTTTAGCTTTTTTATATGCTTTACCTATTAGATCACTTTCTAACAACTTATCCACTGCACTAGAAGACAAAGTTTGCCCAATCAACAAATGTTCAGAATTATTATGTGACAAACTGAAAGCATATTTATCATTTAAATAAATATTGACTCTATCACTATTACGCGTCTGATGTTTTATATTAGTTATAGTTTGCATAATATCAACAAAAAATACCGTAGCCAACATATGCCACGGTATCAGAAATATAATTCAATCGTCAAGCTTGTAATTACTAGTATCTTAGTATCTTATTTAATTGTTTTTGCCAACACAACTTTAATATACTTTTATCTACTCAAAACATGTACATAACAAAGGATCATAAACTTATTTTCAATAATATATTGTTTCATATCTACGCATCACTAATCAAAAAAGATCCTCATATAGTATCTTACGTCATGATACTTTACAGTACATGAGCAATAAACATTTCAAACTTAAATACCTTACTAGTAGTTACAATCATACCGTTAACATTCTTAATTTATTTGAAGCTAATCAAATATATATAAATTCACACCTTTCATATGTAATATAAACTTATTACACATACTGTTTAACAACATACATCCTGTGTTATTCTTCATTATCTGTACCTTCATCTGTATCATCAGTAACATTCTCATGGTCAGGAGAAGCAACTGCTTTCACTTCCTTTTCTATCGCAAGAGCAATATCTGGGTTCTCGATAAGATGCAATTTTGAGTTCTCACGACCTTGACCCAATCGAGTATCACTATAACTATAAAATGCTCCTCTTTTATCTATAATCTCATGCTCAACACCAAGATCAAGCAAATCACCTGATTTGCTTATACCCTCATCATACATAATGTCAAATTCAGTCTGTCTAAAAGGCGGTGCTACTTTGTTTTTTGTAACACGAACTCTTACACGATTCCCTATGATTTGTTGACCAGATTTAATGGCTTGTAATCTCCTCACGTCTAACCTAACACTTGCGTAATACTTTAATGCTTGACCACCCGTAGTAGTCTCTGGATTACCAAACATTACTCCTATTTTCTGCCGTAATTGATTAGTAAAAACCATTGCAGTATTCGACTGCTTGATAGCACCTGACAACTTGCGCAAAGCTTGGCTCATTAAACGTGCCTGATTACCCATTGTGGCATCACCCATATCCCCTTCTAATTCAGATCTAGGCACCAACGCTGCAACTGAATCAACAATAATGACGTCTATCGCACCTGATCTAACCAAAGAATCTGCTATTTCCAATGCTTGCTCACCTGTATCTGGTTGTGAAACATACATATTTTCAATATCTACACCAACTTTAGCAGCATAACGAGGATCCAAAGCGTGCTCCATATCTATAAACGCGCACACTCCGCCTTTTTTTTGTGATTCAGCAACTATATGCTGACACAAAGTTGTTTTACCTGATGACTCAGGACCATATATTTCGGTAACTCTACCTTTAGGAATGCCACCTATACCTAAAGCAATATCCAAAGAAATACAACCAGTCGATATTGATTCGACTTCTAAAGTTGCTGAATCTCCCAAACGCATCAAAGCACCTTCTCCAAAACGTTTCTGTATTTGAGAAAGAGTTGTTTCTAATGCTTTATCACGACCATTAGATGCCATTTGTATTCCTCCACACCTGATGCCATTTGTATTCCTCCACACCTATAACACACATCTATTAACATAAAAGTGTACAATACTCTATGATTCAATGCAAATCCAATCAAATAGTACAAAGTATTACATTTAGTTAATTGTATAATCATTAATATTTTGTTAAACTTGACCAACAACAAAACAATAAACTACAATTACATATATAAATATATAAATTAGACTATTAAAATGAAAAATAACAGCTTAAAAATTACCGATAACCGTACTGGAACTTCATACACACTTCCTATCCACAACAATACCATCAACGCTTTATCACTGCGAGACATTAAAGTTAACGAAGATGATTTTGGTCTTATGGCATATGATCCGGGATATACAAACACAGCTTCTTGTAACAGCACAATTACATATGTAGACGGAGAGAAAGGTGTACTAATGTATCGCGGATATCCAATTGAACAATTAGCTGAAAATAGTACTTTTCTTGAAGTGTCTTATCTATTGATAAATGACTCACTACCTTCTAAAGAACAAAGTGAACACTGGGAAAACAAAGTAATGCATCATACATACATTCATGAAAACTTAGCAAAATTAATGCAAACTTTTCGATATGATGCACATCCTATGGGAATGTTAATTGGCACAATTGCAGCTATGTCAACACTGCATCCAGATGCCAAAGAAATACATAATCCAACATCTAGACAGAAACAAATATGGAGAATATTAGGAAAATTACCTACCATAGCAGCTTTTGCTTACAGACGTCGTATTGGCCGACCGTACAATTATCCAGACAGCTCGTTAGGTTACACAGAAAACTTATTATACATGATGGACTACATGAATCAAGGTAACTATCAAGTCGATCCAATTTTAGCAAAAGCTCTTGATACCCTTTTAATACTTCATGCAGATCACGAACAAAATTGTTCAACATCTGTAATGCGAAATATCGGTTCCAGCCATGCAGATCCTTATAGTGCTATGGCAGGAGCAGCTGCTGCACTGTATGGTCCATTACACGGAGGAGCTAATGAAGCTGTACTTCGAATGCTAACTGAAATAGCAAATACTGATAATATTCCTCATTACATTGATCAAGTAAAGGATGGTAAATTTCGTTTGATGGGCTTTGGTCATAGAGTCTACAAAAATTACGATCCTCGTGCACGAATCATAAAAAATGTAGCAGATCAAGTATTAAAAGTTACTGGAAGCACTCCTTTATTAGAAATAGCACTAGAACTAGAAAATATCGCATTAAAAGACGATTATTTTGTTTCTCGCAATCTATATCCCAACGTTGATTTCTATAGTGGAATCATTTACCAAGCCATGGGCTTTCCAGTAGACATGTTTCCTGTATTGTTTGCATTAGGCAGAGCACCTGGATGGCTCGCACAATGGCTCGAATTGATTGATGATCAAGAACAAAAAATTGCACGGCCACGCCAAATATACACTGGTCACATGAATCGTGACTATGTGCCAATAAATAAACGCAAATAACCTTCAATAACTATTATTTGTTTTCAATACTATAATAATTAGATTACACTAAGGTTGTATAATGCATTTAGTGAAACATTAAATACATATTTGCTCGTGCTTGACTGACCATATGTTTATCAATATCAAAAACACTATAATAAATAATGCTCTAAAAAGATTAGCACGTAATAGTGGTTTGTTATTAGCAGCTGAAAGTGTAGCAACGTTAATAGGATTAGTACAATTTCCTTTGGTAGCCCGTATATTAGGAGCTGAAGAATATGGCAAAGCAATACTGATTATTAGTTGGGTGGGACTCATAGGATCCCTATTAGGTATACAAACAAGAAAAACAATAGTGAAATATTTGAGTTTGTTTTCATCTAAGGACGAGTCTCATAAATCACTAGCAATAGTGAAGTTAGGACTTATCCTTAATATTTCATTATCTACTGTAGTTTGTACTACTCTGTACATAGCTGCACCAACACTTAGTATATGGATATTAGACTCCGAAACAGGAGCTATACTATTCAGAATAATCATACTACGTGACTATTTTGCGTCTACGACTGGAACAACAGTATCCGTATTACGTGTACTAGACAAATTTAAATTTATTTCAATCATAAATGCTGTTTCGTCTATATTCACTTTTGCTTTTGTAGCGTTGGCTCTATTAAATGACTACAAACTATTAGGGTATCTATATGCTGTTTCTCTAATTCCTATCGTCCAATCAATCATATTGCTTATCTACAGTACCAACAGACTCAATATGAAATTTGGTACAAATTGGTGGAATGTACAAATGAAAGTACTAATTGAGCATAAAACAGAAATAAAAACAATGCTTTTAAGTATGAAATTAGATAGTTTACGAAAAATAGCTACTGATAAAGTTGACATAGTTTTATTAGGCTTCTTCGTAGACATTTACAATGTAGGATTGTATAAAATGAGCAAACAACTATCTGGCTACATAAGCAAATTAAGTAACCCAATTTATTCTGCTATTTATCCAGAACTTGCTAATCTATATCATAACAAAGGCAAAACATATTTAACAGAATTCATTCGCAAGCTGACAAATTGGATCTCAATTGCAACCATTTTTTCAATCATCACTACAATATTATTAGCCAACAAATTGGTTCCAATAATTTTTGGAGCAGAATATGCAAATTCACTGCCTATATTTTATATAATCATGCTAATGCATGTATGGTTAGCTCTTATATGGGCACCTGGGCTATTATTGACTCTTGGTAAAGCTAATGCACTTATGAAAATCAACTTAACCAGTACTCTAGTCATGTTAGTTCTACTGATAGGATTAGTACCAACATGGGGTACTACTGGAGCTGCAATTGCTATTGTACTTAATTACTGGACATGGAGTATCATAGTTCTATGGTACACCTCACGAATCCCAGGCATTGAATTATGGAAACACTCAACCTCCGTCAATCAAACTTAAACATTTTATATGTTAATAGCAGCAGCTTTCCCATAGCTAAAGCCAGTAGCGTGCAAATCATGCAAATGTGTGAAGCATTTGCATCTTTAGGTAACTCTGTCAAACTAGTTAGTTTGCAACCTAATAACAAACCATTATCAACTACTAAAATCCAAAAATATTATGGAGTGTCTTCTAACTTTACAATTCAACAACTATCACGTAAAAAATTGCCTAGAAAATTTGATTTGTTTCAAATTCAAGCTATACGCAACAATAGACTTAATACCCACATCTGTTATTCTCGCGGACGAGACATAATTGCCCCAACAATTGGTTTGCAAATGGGAATGCATGCCATTATAGAAGTTCATGGAAAACCCTTGTCTTTGAAAGAAAAAATGCTTTTAAAACTTATTCAATCACATCGTCGCGGAATGCTTGTTACAATAAGTGATGCATTAAGAAAACTTTATATAAACGAACTAAATTTTTCAGACAAAAACATAATTGTTGCTACTGGCGGAGTAGATATCAATAAATTTGACCCCTACATTACAATTCATGATGCACGTCAGAAATTGAATATGGAAGAAGGAACTTGGATTATATATACAGGTGGACTATATCGTGGACGTGGATTAGATTTTTTGTTTAAAGCTGTTACCAATTTAGATATTAAAGTCATGATTGTTGGTGGAAGTAATGACCAACAAATTAAAGAGTGGCAATATAAAGCAAAAAAACACAATCTTGATAATGTATATTTTACTGGATACCAATCTCCTGAAACAATTCCTTTATATCTTGCTGCCGCTAATATGCTTATTATGCCTTATGAAACGAAGGTATATACCGCTAATAATGAAGAAACA
Source organism: Anaerolineales bacterium UBA832 (assembly GCA_002296125.1). Lineage (GTDB taxonomy): Bacteria > Chloroflexota > Anaerolineae > Anaerolineales > UBA11657 > UBA11657. Next base: position 29,354 of record DBHI01000049.1, read on the forward strand.
TCCTCTTGGGCATCACCATTAAAATTATATGAATACATGGCAGCATCTCGCCCCATTATTGCAAGCAATATACCAATGATAAAAAATACTCTAATTGATAATCATAATTCACTGCTAGTAGAACCATGCAGTGCAACAGCAATAAGAAAAGCAATAAAAACACTTGTAAATAATGACAAACTAGGCAATCATATTGCAACCAATGCACGCAAAGATGTACTTAAACATACTTGGACTACACGTGCCCAACATATAATCAATAATGTGGGGAAACATACATTATGAAAATACTTGTAACTGGAGGATTGGGAGCCATTGGATCTCAACTTTGCAAACAACTAAAAAATCAAGATAACGAAATATGGATTTGTGATTTATACCACTCAAATAAACAAAAATATTTGAGGTGTGATATATCTAAATATCAACAAATTGAAAAAGTAATAACATTGATTCAACCTGATTTTGTTTATCATCTTGCAGCTGAATTTGGAAGAATCAATGGAGAAGATCATTATTTTCAATTATGGCAAACTAATGCTATTGGAACAAAAAACATCTTACGCCTTCAAGAAAAATATAATTTCAAAATGTGTTTTACAAGCAGCTCTGAAATATATGGGGATTGGAAAGGTTTAATGTCTGAAGATGTGCCTGACCAAAATCCTATTAATCAATTGAATGATTATGCTATCAGTAAATGGGTAAATGAAATGCAAATCATTAACTCAACTGCTAGATTTAACACTGAGACAGTACGTGTACGTCTTTTTAACACATATGGACCAGGTGAATACTATTCACCTTATAGAAGTGTAATTTGTCAATTTGTTTACAGGGCGTTACATAATATGCCTTATACTGTATATCTTGATCATCATCGTACATCTTCCTATGTAGATGATACAGTACGAACATTAGCAAACATTTGTAAACCACAATATTTTAGACCCGGAGAAGTATATAATATTGCAGGAAATGAATATCACGACATAAAAACAATATCTGATATGATACTCTCCTATCTAGGAAAAGATGATAAAGAAATAACATATCAAACATTTGAAAAACATAATACAGGTGACAAAAAAGGCGATCTAACCAAAGCCCAAAATCACCTGGATCACCAACCAACAGTAAAACTGACTGACGGAATTCCCTTAACGATAGAATGGCAAAAAACAATCTATGGCATCTAACAAAACAGAACCTCTCAAGATAGTTGTAATTGGCACAGGATATGTTGGTCTTCCAGCTGCCTTAATGTTAGCTAAAGCTGGACATCAAGTAGTAGGTGTAGATATTGATGAAAACATAGTCCGAGCTATCAATGAAGGCATACTTTTGGTCAAAGGCGAACAACTCGAAAGCATCATGGATGATCCTATAGTGCGCCAAAATCTAAATGCACAATCTACACCATGTGATGCAGATGTGTTTATCATTGCTGTACCCACACCATTAGATCAAACATCCAAAACCGCAAACTTAGACATGGTAATAGATGCAACAAAATCTATTGTGCCGCATCTAACAAATGGTAATTTAATAATTCTAGAATCAACTGTGCCACCACTAACCTGTCGCAACTTAATTACGCCAATCATTGAAAATGAAGGCTTCAAGATAGGACAAGATATATATCTTGCTCACTGTCCTGAACGAATACTACCTGGTGACATTTTCTACGAAATAGTACACAATGACCGATTAATTGGATCATTCGATCAAAAAACCCAACAAATGGCTGCAAATGTTTACTCCTCATTTGTAAAAGGTGAAATGTTGTTCACTGATGATGTTACTGCTGAATTTGTCAAATTGATTGAAAACACATACAGAGATGTAAACATAGCGTTAGCAAATGAATTATCCTCAGTAGCTAATTCATTAGACATTGACCCCGTCGCAGCAATAAGTCTAGCTAATAGACACCCTCGTGTTAATATTCTCAAACCAGGCATAGGAGTAGGTGGCCATTGTATACCAATTGATCCTTGGTTCATTAAACAAGTTGATGAGAAAAACTCTCGTTTGATTACCACTGCCCGTCAAATCAATGACGACATGCCAAAGAAAATAGTAAATAAAATAAAACATATAACTCAAAATATTTCTCAACCAAACTTCGTAGCAATCGGTGCTGCATACAAAGCAAATACAGCAGATGTAAGAGAAAGTCCTTCTAATAAAATTGTTTCTCTACTCAGAGCAGAAGGTTATAAAATTGATCATTTTGATCCACTTATCGAAGGCATGGAGTTTCCAGTCAACATTGTAGAAGCCTGCGTAAACAAAGATTGCCTAATTATATTGGTAGGACATGATGAAATATTAATTGAATTAGACAAACATGAACAAACTATATTGTCCAAACTAAACCATCCTCTAATTATGAGATTTTTCAATTAAAACATTATCCAATAATAACCAATCATTACCCTTATCGTTACCTCTAGATATTGGTAATCGATCTCCAGACTCAACATCATAAAGTCCAACTCCAATCCTATAAATCCCAGGAGGTAAAATATCTTTGGAAATAACATTAGTAACCAAAGCTCTACTATTGAATCTCCATTCATCCACAGATTTATTCTTTCCATCAATTAGTAATCGATCATCTCCATAAATCAATTCGCCACTCTCGGCATCCAGTACATGAAAGAACATATGATAAGACTTATCCACACTATTAAACAAACGTACATCTAAGGCTCTGTCGATAAATAAAACAATTTTTTGTGGAATGTCTATATGTTTGTAATCTAGACCCCAACTACTTGTGACCTTTATATTATTTTCATCAAATACAATGTCATAACCTATCAAACTAAGATTATGTTTGTAAACAATCTTAGTTTGATTCTCCAGATAAGACTCATAACCATTTGAATGATAAATTGTTTCTATTTGTTCACGAAAAGTATTGATATTACCTGGTTCTTCATAAGCAAACATTCCCCAATGAAGAGGGCCCCTAACTATAGATAAACAAACGCCAACACAAAACACCATCAATACACCAAACCTTCTTACCCAACAACTCTTACCAATCCAAAACAACAACGGTGACCAAAACCCAATTATCAATACGACTGTACCCCAGCGTCCTGGCATCACCCAATCACTCAACCACAATTTCCATCCCAACATAAAATACACATATAAACACATACAAAACATTGAAATAGAACCCATTATCCTAGCATTTTTAAATGTTTGAGTATTTGTCCACAAGTACTGAAAATACAAAGAAGACGCTAACAAACAAGCGGGAAAATAAATCATATGGTACCTAGCACCATCAACACCCTTCCATATCTGTAAACTAACCTGCATAAAAATTGCCACAATTACATATAAATAAAGAGAAGTTGACTTATTTTTCTTAACTAGTCTAGTTATTGAAATAATAATACCGTAACACATAGGCATAGCCAAAAAAGTGTAAGTAGGCCAAATGTCAGCATGTGTGTATACCAATAATGGCCAATACCAAGGACCAGTAGTAAACGTCTTAACCTGATCTCCATAGCCCATTGTTAATGCTAAAATTGGCTCCCAAAAATGGCTATAATAACCCAGATCAGACACCCTAACATTATTGCTTTGAAAGAATCGCTCTGCACCTAACCACCATATAAACATTGGTGAAAAAACCAATAACACTGTAATCCAATTCGTTTGTAATTTTCGTACAAAACGCTTAAATGGTTTATCATAATTCTGATAAAACACTTGCAGAATTATCATAACCACAACTACACTAACAATCGCAATACCCTTAGGTAAAAAAACCAATAACGACAAATACATACCTAATAGCAAAAACCACAAATGCTTCACGGTATACTTATTTTGCACAATTACATATGCAATCATAATTGTTGCAACAAAAAGAATAGTTTCAGCATATTGGGCTTTCACTGACAAGAATACATGTAGATCAGCTACACTCAACAAACAAGTCATAATTTCGGGTACAGGAAATAAGAAAAATTTTCTAACTATTCTATAAAAAACAGCAATGCCTATTATCCCCCAAACAAATGGTAATATTCGATAAACCTTAGTATCTGCCCCCATGAACAGAATTTGATCATTATTAGGTATTAGTTCAAACACACTCACCTGCATCCACCACCATAATGGGCCTAAAAACTGTCCATTACGTAATGGAACACCGAACACTCTTGTAGACCATCCAGAATCTAAATGACTATCAGGACCTACTCCAAACATGTCTCTTACACCATTTTGTGTAATGTATGATTCGTCTGCAAGAAAAGGAAAATGAATCGCACTTCGCACTCTAATAAATACGCCAAGCAAAAAAATGACTAGCAAAAATATAGTACAGATATAAAGAGCTTTTATGTTTTTATTTGAATCTAATTTCATAATATAAAACAAACTGCACACAAACAATTTGTGTAATATATTTTACAAGCATAAAATACAAATTATTACAAAGTATTCATTCTTTATAGCTCTATGATACACTAACAAATCATTATTCATGTGTAACATCAAATGTTGACAATTACATTCGCAATTTTAACAACATTATTAAGCTTTGTTTATCTTGGTCCTATACTTAGAAATCACATTAAGCCAACAGAGATAGGTAAAACTGGATACATTGGAGCTATATTCGGCTTAAGTGTTGGAACGTTATCTTTGTACATGCTATTTTTAGGTTTATTGCCAGGCAAATGGCTAATGCCACAAACAGTATTACCTATGCCATGGATTATTATTGGTGGTACCATATTGGGATCAACATATAAGCTGCAAATATCAAATAATCAAGATAAATTTACTAATCTAATTAGCATCATATGTTTTGGTGGTTTTACAGTAATATTAATTAATTGTCTATCATACCCTTTTTATCGTTATGATGTTTTAGCAAGATTTGCACCAAATGCACGCTTGTTGTTCGAAACCGGAACAATACCAAATAGTTTGACTGGATACCCATTAGGAATACAAATGCTATATAGTTTTGCTTTTATGGCAGCAAATAGTGTAAATGATCATGTTGCTGGATTAATAATAGCAGGTTTTTCCGGAGCAATGTTGCTGACAACCTTTGCAGTTAGTAAACAACTGTTTTCGAAAAGAGCTGCTTTTTCAGCAGTAGTTCTTTTGCTAAGTTCACAAATATTTGTAGATTGGTCTACTTCTGGATATGTTGACATTCCAGTAGGCGTATATCATGGATTAACCTTTATGTTTGCTTACAATTGGATGCTTAACGGAAAACAAAGTGATGCTATCTATTCAGGAATAATGATTGGCTTAGCTTTATGGACCAAACAATCAGCATTTGTGCTGATTCCAGCTGTATGTATAGTACCGCTCATTAGAATAAAAGAATATAAACATTTTCATAAAGAAATGAAGAATGTATTGATATCAATTAGTGTGTCCTTGTTGATTGCTCTTCCTTGGTATTTGCGAAGCTATTTACTAATTGGACCTGATGAAGTCATACCAGCTCCTGGGGCATATGATGCTCAATATATTGATAACTCTATAAAACAATTACTTACCTTTCTAACTTCTCCTCAAGAATGGGGTATTGCTTTAGGCTCAACTATTATGATTGGTATAACACTATGTGTTATTTACTGCATCCAACCAAACTTAGACAATGTATCTACCAAGACAATCAACCCCCTATACAGATCACTATTAATAGGAGCTTTTATATTACCTTATCACATTATATGGTGGCAAAACTTTTCATATGACACTCGATATTTGCTAAGCTCAGCTGTAATCTATGCATCTGTAGCAGGCCATGCAATAGATTGGCTTTTGAAACAACTATCTCCTGTTTTCAAACCTCAAAATTTATTTACAATTTTAATAATGGGTACACTTGTTTTATTCGGATCATTTAATCGTATAGGAGCTGTCTACAACCTAATTGTTCATCCACTTCAAAATGATGATGACAAGCTATCTCGCATCAGTACTGAAACTTGGTCATTAGTACAATATATTAAAACTAATATTGAATCTAATGCAAAACTATATGCAATGGATGGATCACTTGCATACTGGCTACATGACTATCAGTTTAAACAAGGATATCCATTTCATTTTGATGATATAAAAGATTATGATTACCTAATTACTTCAGAAACTGGTAACCTAGTTTACAAATTTTATGATTCAACAGACAATGAAGTTATCAAAAACCTGAACAATTCAAATATGTTTTCCACTATACATCAACATTCTGCAGATATTATCATATACAAAATTCATAATGTAGAGCAACAATGACCACTTTAAACATATTAATAGCAATTGCTATAATACCATTATCGATAAGTGTTTTAGTACCTATATTACAAAAAACAATTAACCTACCTCCTAATTTGCTCTTCCCATTGAGTACAGTATTAAGCCTTGGAATTTATTCTTTGATATTTTCCTTAGTCGCATTTTATGGAATGAATAGCACAAAAGCTTGGCTCATACTTGCCTTACTTTGGACAACTACCATTTATTTCGGTCAAAAACCTGAAAAATCTTCTATCTTTATATATTGGAGTAATTTAAAAAGCCAGTCAAACAACATCATATACGTAATAGCTATTGTAATTATATTCTTAATCATTACAGCTCAAGCTACATATTATCCATTTACTGGCGATGATGAAATTAGTAGATACGCATATTTTGCCAAACTATTGTTTGAAAATGGTTATCTGCTTGAAACCATTCGAGGATATCCACTTATGTTACCAGCAATATATGCTAGTAATTTTTACATGTCTGGACACATAATCGAACAAGTAGTAAAAATATATCCAGTAGTAATTGCATTAATGACCGTATGTGCGACGTATGGACTAGCACTTTATTGGTTCAACAAAAAAACCGCCTATATTTCTGCTTTAATCCTAGCTGCAACACCCCTATTCATACACTGGGCACCCATAGGTTACGTAGATATAGCTAGTGGATTATGTTTAACTATATGTGCTTTTTCAGTAGCAATATGGAACAAAACCCCTAATTTAAAATGGAGCTTAATAATTGGCATGATAGTAGGTATTTGTTTGTGGACCAAACAATCTGGCTTTGTTGCATTCATACCCTTAGCAATCATATTGAGTCATAAGCTCATGTCTGCCTACAAATTAAAACAAAATAGATTTTTATATCAACTGATTACTCAATCAATTATCATAATATGCTGCTCAATAATCTTTGGCGGATGGTGGTATTTCCGTAACATTTATTACGATGGACTTGAACTAGCAATCCCTAATGCAGGCTTATATCACATAATGCAATCAAACAATGATATAAGTCACCTAATACCATTTATAGGTAATTACAAACATTTCGGATTTGTAACCTCACCAATTTATATATTGGGTCTAATATGGACAATATATAAAAACAAACTACATCCAAATCAAACAATTTTGATATGGTGCTTGCCTTTGACCTTACTATGGTGGTGGCAGTTTTCGTTTGACTCACGCTTCCTACTTAATGTATTACCATTTTATGCGATAATGGCCGGATCAACGCTTAATCAAATCACATCTAAACTACAAAACCTTCACAATACCTTATCTTATCAAATTGCTACACGTTTGTTGATTATCATAATTGTAATTGTTGGATTAATACAAGCCCGTCTCGGAGGAATCATACAATGGGTAATAAATCCCAACGCATCTTATGCAGAAAAGCTGTATAGATCTAAAGGTGACTTGTATCCAACTGTAGAATATCTTCTAGAACACACTAATGAAACCGATCGTATATACTCAACTGATGGACGCATAAGATATTATATTAAACAACCTATCACGATTGGATACCCAAGTCTAAGTGAATTACTAGAATATGACATATTTGTAGTAGGATCTAGAGCTCAGCCAGTGTATGACTTTATATCATCAAATAACTCAAATACGTTAACTGACTTGAGAAACAAAACTGAATCGCAAATTATATACACAGGGCCCAACAGAAAAATATCTGTCTACAAAATTAACAAAGATCAATAATTAATCATTATTATATTTTTTGAAAATAATGCTTTGAGCAAAAATGTACATCATATTATTGATACCATCTCTATATCTTCTCAGATTTGTACCGCTTTCTCTCATATCAGGCCGATAGGTGATAGGCACTTCAGCTATTCTTAGTCCATTCTGACGTGAAACAATAGTGGTTTCTGGACCGAACACCATACCAGGTGACTGAAAAACCAACTGATCCAATACATCATTTCTAAATCCCTTCAATCCACAACAAATGTCGGAAACACCTGTATTGCACAAAAATCTTGCAAATAAACTCATAATAGGATTACCAATATACTGATGTGAAAATGGCATAGCTTCTGGAAGTATTTTACCTTTCAACCTACTGCCAATCACATAATCATATCCTTCATTAAACTTCACAAGCATCTTTTGAATATCATCACATACATATGTTCCATCTGCATCCATCTTAAATACAAATTCACCACGAGCTACCTTAAATCCAATTCTACATGCATTACCATAACCTCTCTCGGCAGCATGTACTACAGTTGCATTACATCCCTCAGCAATAACCACTGAATCATCAACTGAACCATTATCAACTATAATAACTTCACCTATTAGATTGTTTTTACTATAGAAATGGAATGCTTCTCGTATACATTTCTCAATAGTTTTGGATTCGTTCAGACAAGGCATCACAATAGAAACATCCACTTGCTTAGTATCATTCACTAAAATACGTTCATTATCCATATCCACTCCTATATCTTGAATGCCATACCCATGACGATTCAACTATAGCTTCTAAATCTGTATAAATAGGAACCCAATTAAGTTCTCTTCGAACCTTCTCAGATGAAGCAATTAACCTAGCTGGATCTCCAACACGTCTAGGTTTATTGACAACAGGTATAGTACATTTTGTAACTTTTTCACAAGTAGCTATCACTTCCTGTACAGTAAAACCAGTCTCATTACCTAAATTATATATGGAACTCTTGACTTGTTGCATTTTTTCAAGAGCTAATACATGAGCATTTGCTATATCGGACACATGAACATAATCTCTCACACAAGTACCATCTCGAGTATCATAATCATTGCCATAAACATTAATATTATCAGCTTGTTTTAAAGGAACTCGCAAAATTAAGGGTAAAAGATGTGTTTCAGGATCATGAGCTTCACCATAAAGATCCGTACATCCAGCAGCATTAAAATATCTAAAAATAATTGATTTTAATCCATAAGCCTTAGCATAATAAAACAAAATCTTCTCAAACATCAATTTTGTATCGCCATATGCATTCAAAGGATTAGTGGAATGAGTTTCCTTAATTGGTACATCAACTGGTTCCCCATAAACAGCTGCAGTAGATGAAAAAACTATCTGATGACACCCATACTCCAACATAGCATCTAAAAGATTGATACTACGAACTAAATTGTTTCTTAAATAGGATTGTGGATTAGTATTAGCTGTAGTGACCAGTGTTTCAGCAGCAAAATGGATAACTGCTTGAATCGAGTTGCTTTTAAACAGTCTGGCTAGTAGACTCTTGTTACCAATATTACCTTTTACAAATTGGGCTTTCGGATGAACAGCATTAAGATAACCTGTCTGTAAATTATCTATGACAATAACACGATACCCTAATGTTAACAATAGCTCTGTACATACAGACCCAATATACCCTGCTCCACCAGTAACTAAAATTGTTTTCTCTGACATATGAAAAGATTGTACCTATTTTCTGTACTTTATCAAATGGAAATCACAAGATGAAACTGATTGTAATTCAAGAAACTGACTGGATCCAAAGAGGTCCTCATCAACAACATCACATGTTTGAAAGACTTTCAAATCTTGGCCACCAAATTAAAGTATTAGATTTTGAAATAAATTATAAACCATGGCCACTATCCCCTCTCATTGCCCCCAGATTAGAATGGGAAAATATAAACAAGACTAACACAAATGCAAATATAAATCTCATTAGACCAGCTACAATCAGAATACCAGGAATAGCAAGAATAGTTTCAATAATAACATTTTACTTGGAACTTAAAAAAATTACCAAAACATTCCAACCTGATGCAATAATTAATTATGCTGTCTCTACAGGTTTATGTGGATTAGCAATAGCTAAACTACATAATATTCCATTTGTCTTTCATGTAATTGATGCACTACATACATTAGTACCTCAAAAATGGTTACAACCATTAGCTCGCATGATTGAATCATTGATTTTAATAAAAGCAAATACTACAATTTATATCAATCAAGGTCTAAAAGACTATGGAATTTCCCATGGAGCTAATCCAAAATCAGCATTTGTAATACGTACTGGTGTTGACCTCAATATGTTCAAAATTCAAGATGAAACAACTATAAGCTCTGTAAGAGCTAAATGGCATATAAAACCGGATGATATTGTCCTAATATTTGTTGGATGGTTATATCCCTTTTCAGGCATTGACACAGTAATGAAAATTCTACCTAAACTGCCAGAAACTCTTAAGCTAATGGTGGTTGGTAGTGGACAGACGGAAAATGAGTTACATTTGTTAGCCAATAAACTATGTATAACTAACCGAGTAATTTTTACAAAACAACAACCCTATAACGACATGGTCAAATTAATTTCCGCAGCTGATGTATGTTTGCTGTTTTCTGAAATAAACTCTACAACTCAAAACATAGTTCCTATAAAAGCATATGAGTATCTTGCTTGTAGTAAACCAGTAATCGCCAGTAAGTTACCTGGTTTGATGCAAGATATACCTCCTGGGAATGGGATCATTTACATTAGTCCTAACGATCTGTTGCAAACTATTCTATCAATTGTTGATGCAGAATACAGAATTCATCAAGGTAACAAAGCACGTGACTATGTTGAACAAAATTCTGATTGGTCTAATCTAACTTTATCATTTGAAAAATTACTTGACAACATTATTCACGTACAAGACAAAAATTTCAACACTTGACAACACATTAACATCACACTAAAATTGACCAAATGACGAGGAGAGACCTCAACACGTTTCTTGTTGGTCACAAACATTGAGGCACCGAAGGGGCAAATCCTATTGTTGTAATGGATGAAACTCTCAGGTAAAAGGACTCGTCAATTGTATAACCTCTGGAGAGTCTAAAGACACCGACGGGGCAAGCCCTAACATAAGTATAGGGTGAATCTCTCAGGTAAATGACAGAGGAGACGCCAATGTAAATTAACGCGTCTTCTTTTTTGTTAATTATGATAACAAGTTGAAAAAACCAGGAGAAACAACATGTCATGGAAAAGCCCAGAAAATATTCTATACACCAAAACTGATGAGTGGATTTTAATTGATGAACAAACTGCAACAATTGGAATAACTGATTACGCACAAGACCAACTGTCAGATATAGTATATGTAGAACTTCCTACGATTGGTGACAACTTTAAAGCCAAAGACATATTTGCTACCGTTGAATCGGTAAAAGCCGCTGCAGATGTAAATATGCCTGTTGATGGACTAATCACTGAAGTAAATAACTCTATCGAAGATGAACCAGAATTAATAAATTCTGATCCTTATGAACAAGCTTGGTTTGTTAAAATTGATATCAGTAATCAGGAACAAACAAAAAATCTAATGAATGCAACAGAATATATAGAATACTGTAAATCACGCAGTTCTTAAACTTAATTACAAACAATCATAGTAATAGGAATAACACAATGAGTTACATTCCACACACAGACGCAGATAGAAAAACAATGCTGGAAGCATGTAATACAAAAAGTATTGCCGATCTTTTTAGCATGATACCAGAACAGCATAGGTTTCCTGATCTAGATTTACCTAGTCCACTGTCTGAACTTGAAATTCTTCAAGAACTTCAAGAATTGTCAGAGTCTAATGCAAACACAACCCATTATCCTTGTTTTTTAGGAGCAGGAGCATATTATCATTTTATACCGTCACTCATTAACCATATGTTATTACGAGGTGAAAATCTTACTGCTTATACTCCATATCAACCAGAAATATCGCAAGGAACACTACAAACAATGTTTGAATTTCAAAGCATGATTTCTGCACTTACAGGAATGGAAGTAGCTAACTCGAGCCACTATGATGGCGCAACATCAACAGCCGAAGCCATTATTATGGCTGTTAATCACTTCCGTGGTAAAAGAACTAAGATCATTGTATCTCCTACAGTACACCCACAATACAGACAGGTCATTAATACTTATACTAAGGGCATGGGTCTAACTGTATTAGGAGAAGAAAACTTACAAGCAGATACAGACGATCTTATTACTCAATTAGATGATAACACTGCAATATTTATAATACAAAGTCCAAATTTTCTGGGTACAGTAGAAGATATTGAAGGAATTAAAAACGCAGTACATGACATGGGTGCATTATTATGCGTAATCACAAACCCAATTTCATTAGGGCTGTTTAAACCTCCTGGAGAATATGGTGCTGATATAGTAGTAGGTGAAGGTCAACCTCTCGGAATACCCATGTCTTATGGAGGTCCTTACTTAGGGTTTTTTGCAACACGACAAAAATATGTAAGAAAAATGTCTGGCAGGCTAGTTGGTGAAACCGTAGATAAACGCGGTAAACGCGGATATGTTCTTACTCTCACACCAAGAGAACAACATATTAGACGTGACAAAGCATCTTCCAATATTTGTACAAATCAGGGTCTAATGGTCACAGCTGCGACAATTTATTTATCAACCATGGGCAAAAATGGTCTTAAACACTTAGCCGAACTTTGCTATCATAAAGCACATTATGCAGCTAACAAAATCAACGAATTGCCTGGTTATTCAGTTATAAACAATCAACCATTTTTCAATGAATTTACTGTTTCCTGTGAAAAACCTGTCACAGAACTAAACAAGTCACTATTTGACAACTATGGTCTTATAGGCGGTTACAACTTAGAAAACGATTACCCTCATTTAGAAAACCACATGTTACTAGCATTTACGGAAATGCTATCTGTAGACGACATTGACTCTCTTGTAGAAGCTCTAGGAGCAATATAATGAAGAATTCTGAACCAACAATATACGATATAAGCAGTCCTGGACGAAAAGGAGTAAACCTACCAATACCAGATGTACCAATTGAAGATATACCTGATGATCTTCTTCGTAAAGACTTAAATTTACCAGAACTAACACAACTTGACGTAATTCGACATTTTCAGCAGTTATCTCAATTAAATCATTCAATAGATTCAGGATTCTACCCTCTAGGATCATGTACTATGAAATACAATCCACGCATTAATGAAGATGCAGCTCGTATGCCTGGCTTTCTACACAGCCATCCATTACAAGATATAAATACAATACAGGGGAATTTAGCACTGATGTATGAACTTCAAGAATTATTAAAAGAAATTGGAGGATTTAAAGGAGTAACTCTACAACCTGCAGCAGGAGCACATGGCGAACTAACTGGAATAATGATGATGAGAGATTATCACCTATCTCGTGGAGATACAGCTCGCAATAAAATCCTTATACCTGATTCGGCACACGGGACAAATCCGGCAAGCACTACCATGAGTGGATTAGAAGTAATTGAAATACCTTCTGACAGTCGAGGTAATGTTGACTTAGATATACTTAAATCTAAATGTGGTGATGATGTTGTAGGGCTGATGATAACAAATCCAAACACATTAGGATTATTTGAAGAACAAATCAAAGAAGTAGTCAAAATCATCCATGACTGTGGTGGATTGATTTATGGTGATGGTGCAAATATGAATGCCTTAACTGGCATTTTAAGACCAGGTGATATTGGATTTGATGTCATGCATTACAACCTACATAAAACATTCTCAACACCACATGGAGGAGGAGGACCAGGATCTGGACCAGTAGGTGTCTCAGAGAAACTAGTTGACTTTTTACCTGCGCCTATCATAACAATAATTGAAGAAGGAGATGAAGATAACCCTCCACTTTTTGGATTCACAACCCCTAAACATACTATTGGTCGAATAAAAGCATTTAATGGTCAGTTTGGTGTGTTAGTTCGTGCTTATACATATATTAGAATACATGGATCTTCTGGATTACGATCCAACTCAGAGCATGCTGTTTTAAATGCAAACTATTTGCGGTCTAAAATTGAAAAAACTTACAACTTACCATATAAGCGCGCTTGTTTACACGAATTTGTTGTGGAAGGATGCTGGCAAGAAGCACCTAACATCCATGCTTTAGATATTAGTAAGCGATTAATGGATTTTGGTTTTCATCCCCCTACAAACTATTTTCCACTGATAGTACGAGAAGCTCTAATGATAGAACCCACTGAAACTGAAAGTAAAGAAACATTAGACAAGTTTGCTGATGTATTATTACAAATTGCAGATGAAGCCAAAACTGACCCACAAGTACTTATTGAAGCACCTCATAATACACCAAATGCACGATTAGATGAGGTACAAGCAGCACGACAATTAGTATTGTGTTGTAGACCAGCCTATTTACCAGAACCAGAACCTATGCAAACATAGAATCAAATATATCACCACAAAACAGTCTATAAAGTTCTATTGATATGAAATTGATCCAAATCTTTAGCAACAATCGTGTTAGGAAAAATCTCAGATGCTTCTTTTAGAATGTCTCTATTTCTATACCTCCTAGAAATATGTGTTAGAAACAATCTTTCCACATTTGCTTCTAAAGCCAATTCTGCTGCTTGACGGGCTGTCAAATGTCCAAACTTTTTTGCAAGTTCACTGTCTCGATTTAAATAAGTGGCTTCAATAACTAAAGCATCGGCTTGTTTACAATACTGAGTCAAACCTTCAATACTACCCGCATCTCCAACATGTACTAACTTTGTACCTGCAATAGGTGATCCCAATACATCATCAGGGCTTACTTCATTACCATTCGCCAACACAATCGAATGACCACGTACCAAATCAGTTCTCTCAGGTCCATTCGGCACACCTAACAATGTAGCTTGATCATTAAGGAATGGTCTACGTACTGGTTCCTCAAAAACAAACCCAAAACAATGACTACCTCTATGAGTGACCGGAAAAGCCGACACCTCAAATGTATCATCTTTAATTATTGATCCTGGTTGCAATTCCTTAAATTCAATGCTAAATTGAATATTATCACGTCCAAATACAACTCCATATAT
>DBHI01000113.1 GCA_002296125.1 Anaerolineales bacterium UBA832
ACTTCTAATACTGATCCCATATATATACTCCTTCTTAAACATTAAAGCTGTAACACATCATTCATTTATTAAGTATAACATGTTAGCTAATTCTCATTATAAATAACACCGATATCCTTAACTTCGCCCTCTACTATAATTAAATCTATACTCACCCATCCATCATCTAGAGACGCCCTAGGAGTATCTAAAATATTAAGCCAAGTACCTTCCTCATTTCTACCGACTATGACGGCACAATCATCCATTAGTAACTGCCCCAAGATTTTGTACGAAGTACCAGGGCCACTCCGAACATTAACAGATGTAACATCAATACATCCTTTCCGGAGCACAGCCGTCGGTGTAAACGTTGGCGCATTTCTAGATACACTTGTAGCTGTAAGACTATTTGAATAATCCAGAAGCGCCTCATGAGTAGCAGTCTCCTTCAATGCAACTACCGTAGCTGTATGACCAACGGAAACCTCAGGTAGCTCAGTAGATACTACCGCATTATTACGAACATTTTCTTCTGTAGTTATCATAGATACAGAAGAATTATCTGATTCGTCTATTCTGCTTTCTGGAACTGCTCCGACAAAATACAAGGCATACCCAACAGCACCCACCATCAATACAAGCAATCCAGTTGACAACACTACTGACAATATTTTATTGGAACTACCCAAATATTTTTCCGACTCATCTTCGCTCATTTCAAGCAAATCCTCATCCAAAATTTCATTAGGATCTACATTTATGTCTTTATCAGAAATTTTATCCATCCGAAACCTACTCCTATTTGCTGCATCGCAAAGCATCCAATACGCCCATTCTACCTCATCACGCAACTTATCGTAAACATCAGTGCCTTTATAATCATTAAGTACTTCAAGATTCATTTTGTATGCAGCATCAATTACCTTCATGCCTGAATCGTAACTTATATCCAGAATATCGAAAGGATTTTTATTTAAATATTCTTTCTTGTATTTCACAATAACCTATAACAAAACTTTTTGACATGATATTATGTAACTGATATACTCGCATACACAAACAATTAATAGAATAATACACTACAACAATGAACAATAAAACCAACACTGAAAACAAACAAGTAACACCAACTTCTGAAACTGTAAGAGACGCACTCAGAGAAGTCATGGATCCAGAGCTAGGAATGAATGTTGTTGAGCTAGGTCTAATCAGAGAAGTTGTATTAGAAAACAATAAACTATCAATCACAATGATACTAACAACACCATTCTGCCCATATGGACCAGCACTAATAGAATCTGTAAGAGATACTGCATCCGCTCATTCTAGTATGACCACAACTGTAGAAATGGGTACAGAAATGTGGACCCCGGAGATGATGGAAGAAGGCGCAGGGGGAGACTGGGGACTCTTCTGATTAAATCAGTGCTATTTCACACAAATCATCCCTGATTTACCGTTAACAACTTCACCTACAATTGCGCTAGATACGGCTCCGAATTCGACTAAGACGTCCACTAATTGTTCTGCATTTTTTGCTTCTACCGACACCAATAGTCCACCTGACGTCTGAGGATCAAACAACATAGTCCTTTGCCACGAATTCAGATCGTCTGAAAAAGATACAAACTTACTATAAAAATCTTCGTTTGAAATAGCACCATCTGAAAAAATACCCCTCTCAGCATACTCTAAACTTCCATCCATGAATGGTATATTGTCACTATTAAAAATAATCCCACATTCTGATTCTTCAGCCATCTCTTGCGCATGTCCTAGCAACCCATATCCAGTAACATCAGTTCCCGCATGCACATTAGGATAAACCATTTTGCAAGCCTCAACTATTGGGCTATTGTTACAAGCCATGATCTTTACGCACTCGTCCAAATGGTTGTTGTTGACAATGCCTCTTTTGTGAGCAGTAGTAATGACGCCACTGCCCAAAGCCTTTGTCAAGACAATTAGATCACCTGGTTTAGCGCCACTAGTCCTTAGTATCATGTTGGTATCAACAAATCCAATTACAGCAAGGCCATACTTAGGCTCAGAATCCTTTACTGTATGCCCTCCAACTAATAAAGCCCCTGCATCACTCACCATTTCTGAACCACCTTTAAGTACATCTCGAAGAACGGATTCTGGTAATTCCTCAGGCCAACAAACCAGATTGAGAGCCATCTTAGGGACACCACCCATTGCGTATATATCCGAAAGAGCATTGGAAGCTGCTATACGTCCATAAGAAACGGGGTCATCAACTACAGGAGCAAAAAAGTCGGCAGAAAATATCAGAGCCCGATCATTGTCGATGCGTAAAATAGCCCCATCATCTGGAGTATCTAGCCCTACAATTAAATCGTCTGATTTTGGCATACTTACAGCACTAAGTTCACTTAGTATTTCACTCAAGACCTTTGGTGAAATTTTGCCTGCTCAACCGGCGCAAGACGAATAAGACGTCAATTTGATATCTTTTCCACTACTTAGTCTTTTGTCTGGACTATTAATCATGTAGTAATTTTATCACTAAACATTGATTTAAAGATATACAATAACACATATAGCAACTGATATAATATTCCTATGAACATCACAATACAATCCCTAGAAGATCAGCTAAGCAAATTAATAGAAAAGAATTTCACAAATCTATGGTCACCCCACGTAGATAGAACAACTCTTATTCTTCAGCTAGCTAAAGCACTTGAAATAGTATCAAAAACTACAACAAATCAACAAATTCAACAAATTAATTTCACAATAACACTGAACCCCGAAACGCTCAATAAAATAAGAGGAACGTCCAGCAGAATAGATCAATATCTCTCTTCAGAGCTATTAGCTATTGCAAACAACCTAGATATATCTATGACATCTAGACCTATTGTAATTCTCAAAACTAATTCAACTCTAAAAATACGTTCCATAACCATTGATCTGTCGATATCCGACAATGAAAATAACGAGACAGTGATTATTGATAATCAGAAACAATTAAACACAGCGGATCATAATAAACCATATATTATAGTTAACGGAAGGTATAATCATTTTTTTGAAAATAGTCTAATTACAATCGGAAGACATCTAGAAAATGACATAATAATTGAAAACACAAAAGTTTCTAGACATCATGCCCAAATCCGCTTAAAGCTCGATGAATGGGTTTTATATGACACCAACTCAACACTAGGAACTATCATAAACAATCAGCCAATAAAAGAGCAAGTCCTAGAGAATGGAGATGTCATTGAAATTGCAAACAACAAACTGATTTTCGTGGACACTAATAAGACGGAAGGCAACGGTCTCCAAAAATTTTTGAGCCAAAACAACACTCTACCCCTAGGAGATTAAATCAAATGATAGGTGAGTCACTACTTCAATTATTCCATTACGGATTAATACTACTAATATGCATATATCTCGCATGGATAGCTATTCTAATCAGACAAGACACTCAAGCTGTAAAAAAACTACTTCTCCTCCACACTTCTAGCAAAGCATCAATGATTCACAAGTCAACTAGTATCACGCATAGCGTTACCCCTACAACCACTTTAGGTAGATCGTCTTCTAGTACTATCGCTATAGATGACACAGCAGTATCAATGAATCACGCCAAAATAACACGCAAAAATTCCGTTTGGTGGCTAGCAGACCTAAACTCTAAAAATGGGACTATGCTGAATAATCAATCAATTTCACAGCCAACAGTTATATCAAATGGAGATTCAATAACTATTGGGCGTCATACATTTATATTTAAAGAGTAATTCTTATAAATTAAGAAAAAGTACCTATTTGACAAAATTACTTTAAGAAATTTTAGCGCCAAACTTCTCAGGATCAAATTCTCCAGGCCACTTAGTAAAAGAATCATAAATGGCATCAGATAGATCTACATTTGTCATATTGCTGCCAGTAAACGAAGCTCCTCTAAGGTCAGCCTCAGTCAAGTCAGCATTATATAAATTAGCATTATTCAGTTTAGTATTTCTAAGAATAGCTCCTTTCATACTTGTTTTTGACAAATTAGCTCCTGTCAAATCAGCGCCACTCAATATAGTCCCATGAAATTTTGCTGACAACATATTTGCGCCATTCAAATATGCACCATGCAAATTTGCCCCTGACAAGTCCGCTCCAATCAGTCTAGTTATCGTATACATTATCGCTCCCGACAATAAATTTTTATATTCGCAACCGTCTACTTCCACCCCTTACCAGCACTAACCAAAGCTAACTCACGCAATGGAGTCAATTCACCAACATGTATAGCCTCATGACAAATTAGATGAGCAAAATTTTCTTCAAGACTTTTTCCCTTAGGGCCAAAAACAGAAATGTCTTTCATGGTATTGCTACTAAGACTTTCATTTGAAGCTCCTTCTAGCCATTTATTTAATATATCAAAAGATTCATTAATTGCTTCCAAAATTTGTTCTAGTTGTACACAATTGCCATCCCCAACTATTGGATCTGATCCATACGCATATAAATCTCTAGAGTTACTTCTAAAACACCAGTCCATGCCAATAGACATCAACATAACATCTCTATAAACGGCAATATGACCCAAAATCCAATTCATGCAATTACTGTTACCAGGCAACTGTAAGATAGACATTTTATGCGACACATCAGTAACGGATTTCTCAATATTAACTTGGCAAATTTTAAGTGTTGTCAAAAATATCTTGTTCTTTCTCATATAAATAAATAGTTCCTGCGGTTACTTAATGCAAACATTATGTGTACCTTCTATTGGTGTACTATATCTTACTTATTAAAGCCAACTCACGTAAAGCGCTAAGCTCACCAACATGCATCGATTCATGCGCAATCATTTGAGAAATATGCTCATTAATAGTATCCCAGTATGCTCCGTATCCTTTTCTGTATTTCACATCTTTATCAACTTTGTTATCAAAACTATCTGGTTTGCTACTCAACCAATGATCTAAAGTAGCGTACGACAATTCAATTAGTTCTACTAATCTATCAAACTCAACGCATGTGCTACCAACATCAATAGCATCTGACCCTGGTCCATATATCTCAACTTCATCCTTAAGCATATGCTCATCCAATCCAGCGTCCATGAGCAAACCATCCCGATAAACAGCAATATGCCCCAGAATCCAATTCATGCAATTACTGTCGCCAGGCAACTGTAAGAGACTATGAGATTGAGTCAATCCATCTACAGCATTCATCAATGCGTTTTGATTTCTGTTAAAAATTATCTTATAAATATCTGACTGATTCATTTCATCACCGTATTCATATTTGGCTCTATTATATATCTTACCTTAGAACATCACCACTCTTATCTATACAATCAACATGGCGCTATCCTATAAACAAAAGATATAGTATATTCTAATAATAAATAATATAGGAGTCATTATGTACGGATCAATTTTTAACTTAAAAGTTAAACCTGGACATACAAAAGACCTTCTGAAGGCACTCGAATCAAGAACCCCAGATGGCGCAATAGCCTGGTTCGTAATGCAACCAGACGATAAAACAAAGGACCTAATTGCAATAGTAGTTTTTAAAGACAAAAAAGCATATCAGGACAACGCTAATAGCCCAGAGCAACATGAATCATTCTTGGAAATTATGAGCTACTTACAAGAAGAACCCTCATGGACAGATGGAACATATATATCAAGCGAGATTATCCAAGCATCAGAATAGACACCTGAGCTAATCAAAAAATGCTATCGCCATAACTTGTTTTCGAAATGCACGAAATCAATCAGGAACGTAGAGCATAACACTAGCAGCTTAATATTATCGTTCCAATCAGCTGGTAAATTTATATTAAAGCAGTCCGCATCACTTAGCGCCTCCTTAATTACTCCTCCCCATTCCTTTACCACCGCACCACATATCTTGCCATCTGCTCCTTTAATACTAAATGTACGCGGACTAAACAAACGAGCTTCTATACTAAAACATATATCATCATCAATTACATTTACAATATAAATATTATGGTTAGCAGAAAATCTCTTCTCGACACTGCCAATAATCACTCCTAACGATGTCTCAACCACTATTTTGTTAGCTAAATTAAATGGGCGTCGGATCCGAATAATACCTTCATTACTCTTTACATCAACCAACTCAATCTCAAATGGCCTTGCCGACCTAAGCAACACACGAACAAATCTATTTATTATTCCGCCTTCCTTTTCAACGGCGACAAATAATCTCTCATCACCACTACTTACACAGTAGCGGTTTTGACCCTCAAGTCCGCTAACTATCTCCCTCCATTCCTTTTCTTGATTAATTTGAAAACTGTCAAAGGATTGCAATTTTAACATAGTATTCTCCTGAATGAGTACCTCAATACTAGATTGAAGAATCAAATATTTGTCAGTCTCTACCAGGGCTTTTCAATGAATGATGCTCAACTATTTTGCTATACATTTCCGGCCTTCGATCTGCAATTCGATTAGTCATATGATCAGCCCCCTCATGAACCCTCAATTTGTTACTAGCTTTCAATGGGTCAATATCAGCATATAAAACAACTTCCTCATCAGGTCCAGCCAACGCTAACACATCACCATTAGGAGAACAAATGCTACTAGCTCCAATAAATTGATTCCCATTTTCGCTTCCAACTCTATTTACAGCAATATAATAAACTCCATTTTCCATGGCTCTCGTTCTAATCACATTTTCAGCAATACACTTAGCAGGAGGAGGCCAATTTGTAGACAAAACAATTAACTCTGCCCCCAACAGTGTAAGTATTCTCGCTACCTCAGGAAAGCCCGCATCATAACAAATATTAAGACCAATATTTACTCCTCCCATACTCACAACAGAGAATTCTTTGTCACCATACGAAGTAAATCTATCAACTCCTAAATATGGTAAATGAATTTTACGATAAGATGCTAATACGCCTTCTGAACCTATTAATACAAGGGAATTAAATACTCCTCCATTCTCTGCATTTTCCAATAATCCAACCACTGCAGACCCTCCAAAAGCATGACACATTTCTTGTATTTTACTTGTAGATGGACCCGGAATATCTTCAGCGTATACCAATGCCTCTTTGAAACTATCAAAACAATAGCCTGCAACTGAACATTCAGGAAATACCACTAGCTCTGCGCCATTACTTCTAGCTTCTTGATAAAACTTTGACATATTGCTTAAGTTCGACTCAACATCACCAATTCTAATGTCACACTGTACACCAGCTATTTTCATATTATTCTCCCCAAAACAAGCTTACGCTCATAACATCTTAATTTTTTGTTGTATTTTCTCCAGATTGATCGAGTTCACTGCTGAAGCCATCTATTTCTGTTTCGCTCCACTCACCTAACCTTATGATATCAATATCGCCAAATAGATCAGTCTGCTCAGTCTTAACCATATTACGCCGAGTTAACTCGAGTACACCCAAGAACGTCGCGATAATTTCAGTCCTAGTATTCTTTCGCCCATTGCTACTAAGCACAGAAAAAAAACTTACTCTTAATTTGTTTCTCATAGAAACTGCAATATTTCTAATACTATCTTTTACAGTGATTCTTGGCCTACCTACAACTTCAGATACCGATTTCTTTATGATCTTTGGCTTATTTAAAACATATATCATCATCTGTCTCAAACTCTCAAGGTCTACGTCCTCTAAATCCAACTTTTTATCAATAATAACAGGCGCACCAATTCGCACAAAGGATCTAAGACCAGCTCTATTTCGATTGTCTAACCACTGAGAAGCACCCTTATATTTTTTGTATATAAGCAGTTGTCTAACTAAGTCGTCTCCATGATCAACCTCCCCTTCTTCAACAAGAGGAGGTTTAGGTAATAATGATTGAGACTTTATGAGAACCAGCTTAGCAGCTACCACGATAAAGTCTGCTATACTTTCAACCTTATTTTTGTCAATACCAGATATCTTGCGAATATATTGATCAGTCACCAATGCAAGGGAAATTTCAGTAATATCTAACTCCTGCCTCTCAATAAGTTTCAACAGTAAATCAAGAGGTCCAGAGAATGAAGGAATAGTTACATTATATGAAGTTTGATACATACAAAAGATAATACCACGGCTTTCAATAATGCAACATAGACTGTGACGATTGACTAACTTGCAGTCATATGTTAAACTCAAAATTATCATTGCGGGGTAGAGCAGTGGCAGCTCGTCGGGCTC
>DBHI01000008.1 GCA_002296125.1 Anaerolineales bacterium UBA832
AATGGTTTTGGTAGGATTGGAAGGAATGTATTAAGATCTATTAAATATCGATATAGTGACGTAATTGAAGTGGTTGCAGTTAATGATTTGGCTAATATTAATACTTGTGCACATTTGTTTAAATATGATTCAACATATGGTACTTATAATGGAGATGTACTAGTTGATGAAAGAGGTTTAATTGTAGATGGCAATAATATTAGAGTGTTTAATGAATCAGATCCTGGAAAAATTGGTTGGGCTGAAGAGAAAGTAGATATTGTTATAGAATCTACTGGTAGGTTTACTGATGCTGAATTAGCTAAGGCGCATATAGCCGGTGGCAATGTTAGTAAGGTTATAATTTCTGCTCCTGCAAAGAATGAAGATATTACAATTGTGTTAGGTGTTAATGTTGATCAATATGATTCAGATTTACATCATATTATTTCTAATGCTTCATGTACTACTAATTGCTTGGCATTACCTGCAAAAGTTGTGAATGATGCATTTGGTATTCGTAGTGGAGTAATGACTACTATTCATTCTTACACTAATGATCAGCCAACTTTGGATGTGTTCCATAAGGATTTACGACGTGCTAGAGCCGCTGCACAGAATATTATTCCTACTACAACAGGTGCTGCTAGAGCAGTGTCTCGTGTTATACCTGAATTAGAAGGAAAGTTTGATGGATATGCATTGCGTGTTCCTACTGCATCTGTTTCAATAGTTGATTTTACTGCGATACTGAAAGAAAATGTGTCAGTAGATGATGTTAATGATGTATTAAGAAATGCCTCTAATGACGGACCTATGCAAGGTTATCTTGGTTATAGTGATGAACCTTTGGTTTCCTCAGATTTTAAGGGTGATCCTAGATCTTCAATTATTGATTCTCAGAGTACTATTGTGATGGGAGATAATGTTGTCAAGGTGGTTGCTTGGTATGACAATGAATGGGGGTATGCTTGTCGTACTGCAGATTTAGCAGTATTGCTATCAGAAAGCTTATAATTTATGAAATATGCATCTCTAAATAATGTAGATGTTGACGGGAAGCGAGTCTTAGTCAGAGTTGATTTTAATGTTCCATTGGATGCGTCTGGGGTAGTTGCGGATGATTGGCGCATTATGTCAGCTCTTCCTACTATTAATTATTTGATTAATAATGAAGCAGTTGTGATATTGTGTTCGCATTTGGGGCGTCCAAAAGGAACGCGCGTTGATCATTTGTCTTTGAGAACAGTATTACCTATTTTAAACAAATCTTTGGAAAATATTAGTATTTCTTTTAGCAATAATTGCTTTGGAAGTGACGTAAAAGATATGGTTGATAGTATGCAAAGCAAGAGTGTCTTGCTTTTGGAGAATACACGGTTTTGGAAAGAGGAGACAGATAATGATCCATATATGTCTCGTGAAATGTCTTTATTAGCAGATGTTTTTGTAAATGATGCATTTGGTGTTGCGCATAGGAGACATGCTACTACTGTTGGTATAGCTGAGTACATACCTTCTGTGGCAGGATTGTTGATGGATAATGAAATGAAATATCTAGAGGATACTTTGTTGTATCCTAGTCGACCGTTTGTTTGCATATTGGGTGGAGCAAAGATAGGTGACAAGATTGATGTTATAGATAGGTTAATGGATATATCTGACTTAATGTTGATTGGTGGTGGTATGGCAAATACATTTTTGAAAGCAAAGGGCATGGATGTAGGTGAATCATTAGTAGAGAATGATGTTTTGGATAAGGCATATAATTATATGAAAAGTATCAATAACAATATAGTTTTACCCTTAGACGTGATTATTACAGATTCATTTGATGTTAATGGAAACACTTCAGTTTGTGACATTGAGGATGGGGTTAAGGACAGTCATATGATGATTGTTGATATTGGACCGAAGACATGTGAATTGTATAGCAAATATATACTAGATGCTTCATTAGTATTGTGGAATGGTCCTGTGGGAGCATTTGAAATACCTCAGTTTGCTGAAGGAACTAATTATTTGGCTAAAAGCTTGGCGCAAAGTATGGCTACTACTGTGGTAGGTGGTGGAGACACTGCTGCTGCAGTTAGAAGTTCAGGTTATGACAGTTATATTAATCACATTTCTACTGGTGGAGGAGCAGCGTTAGAAGTATTAAAGGGTAATATATTACCGGCTTTACAAGTTTTAGGAACGTTATAAATTAATTTTATGGATAAAGATCATGAATAAAAAAAATTTGATTGTGGCAAATTGGAAGATGAATTTGAAAACTAATGATGGAGTAAAATTAGTTCAGCATGTTTTGGATAATGGATATGATTCTGATGTTATAGAGGTTGTCATATGTCCTTCTTTCTTGTCTTTAGAGGCCATTAATAGAACTGTAACAAAAAGTCCAATATCAGTTGGTGCTCAAAATATTTTTTGGATTGCAGGTGAGGGACCATATACTGGGGAAGTTTCTTCATATTTGATCTCTGGAGTTTGTGACTATGTGATTATAGGTCATTCTGAAAGAAGGACTATATTAAATGAGGATGATGTATTGATTAACAAAAAAGTGGTATCTGCAATTGAGAATGATATAGTTCCAATAATATGTGTTGGAGAGACGGAGACGAATACTTCAGAGAGTGATGTTAAGAGTATGATCTTTGAGCAAATAGCGTATGCGTATGATGGGATTTCTGATGAAGATGCGATAAATACGGTGATTGCATATGAACCATCTTGGGCTATTGGAACAGGTAATAATAATGATTCTGAGGTAATTAATAGGGTCTGTCTTGAATGTATTCGTGGCGGATTAAATGAGTTGTATGATAGTAGAGTATCTAACTTGGTTCGTACTATTTATGGTGGTAGTGTAACGGGTTCTATTGTATCTGAAATTGTACAACAAGAGTTTGTGGATGGTGTTTTAGTAGGTGGTGCTAGTTTATCGCCTGATGGATTTTTGGAGATTTTGAGAAATTCGTATTAGTCGTTTTAGAGGTTTGTAGATTATAGTGTAGAGTACTTGTGACTAATAAATATTTAGAGTTGTGGATGTGGATGATTGTTACTTCTCCACTGTTGTTAGTATTACAACACTGGATATCTAGGCATGTACAGACCATTTTTTTATTGTTGACTAGAAATGCGGATATGGCAATTTTATTAAATCAAGTAGTTTTTTTGCCAGGTGTAGTACTTCATGAGGTTAGTCATTGGGTAATGGCTCGTATTTTAGGCGTTCGAACAATGGGAATTTCTGTATGGCCAAAGAGACAGAATGATGGATCATTGAGGCTGGGTTATGTGCATACTAAGAAGGTGGATTTTATTAGGGAAAGTCTTATAGGGGCTGCACCATTGCTATTTGGGTGTATTGCAGTTGCTGCAATTGGTCTAAAGATGTTAGATCTGGATCAGATAGGATTGGCTGTGATTCAGGGTGATTTGGGAGATAGTTTGATACATGTGTTAAATGTTTTTCAATCGGCAGATTTGTTAATTTGGGGATACATATTGTTTGCTTGTAGTAATACTATGATGCCTAGCGCTAGTGATAGACGTGCATGGCCTCTTGTGTTTGGATTGATTTTTATTGTTGGTTTGTTGCTCTATTATTTTGGTGTACTTTCTTCTATTCAGACAGCAGTAGCTGATATTTTTTTTGAGGGGCTTAGAGTGATTGCTACCGCTTTTACTGTTACTATTGGAGTAGATATTGTTGTGATTCCTATAATATATGCTATTGAATGGTTGTTATGGCAAATCTCTTCTGTTGATCATGTGTCTTTATCCTGATAAAGGTTTTTTGCGTGATAGATAAGAGACGTATGACAAAGTTAAGGTAATTAAACATAGTAAGATGATTATCTTGATTATTTGTGACTTTACCATTAATGAGATTATGCCGAATAATCCGCATGCTAGCCAATAGATTAATACAATAGTAGTTTGGGTAAATCCTCTGTCAATCAATCGGAAATGTAAATGTCCCCTATCACCTTTGAATATGGATTTATTACTACGATATCTATGGTATATTTGCCAGGCAGTGTCTGAAATCGGTACAGACATTACTAATAGTGCAGTGGCTATTCGTGCAGGTGCTAATATTGATAAAGTAGCTAGACAGTATCCCAGAATCATTGCTCCTGAAGATCCTAGAAATAATCTTGCTGGATTGAAGTTGAATGGTAAAAGACCTATACAAGCTCCTGCCATTGCTGTGGCATATAATGATACTTCGGTTTGTCCAATTCTATACATGTGTATTGCAAATAGGATAGATGCAATAGCTCCTACACCTGTTGCCAATCCATCAAGACCATCTAGCCAATTTACTGTATTCATCATTCCAGTAATCCATAGTAAGGTTATCGTAGCAGTAAATATTGTTCCTAATACTGGTATAGTATTTAATTCAATTATTTGGCCATTCATTGGGTTGGTAAAGCGTTCTATAAAAATTGTAGTGCAAATTGCTAAGATTGATACTGTTATTTGTCCGATTAACTGAGGTATCCATCCTAATTCAACAATGTCATCTAGTAGACCAATTGGGAGTAGGATTGTGCATCCTATTAGTATGCCCATGATTCTGTAGGTGTCCTCAGGATTATTTGGGGGATCAATGAAATAGGCAATACAACTTGCAACAACGAATCCTATGTAAAGGGCAACCCCTCCTATTCTGGGTATCCTACGTTGATGTTTGTGGCGCGCACCACGAGGATTATCAAATAATGCATCAAATCTGTGAGATAGTTTGGATGCTATAAGACACCCTATCAATGTAATGAAGATTGATGCAAATAGCACTAATAATGAGGTAGACATTTTTGTAGAATATTTTATGTACCAAATTGTCTATCGCCTGCGTCTCCTAATCCTGGAACTATAAATCCTATATCGTTCAAATGAGAATCTATTTCACCTACGTATATGTCTACAGTGGGATGCTCGTTATTTAGACATTCGATCCCTTCTGGAGCTGCCAAGATGCCTACATATTTTATGGATTCAATTCCCCAGGATTTTATCAAATTACATGCTTCAACTGCTGTTCCTCCAGTTGCTAGCATTGGATCAAGTATTATACACGTTTGATCATCAGTTTTTTCAGGTTGATTTGTATAGTACTGAATAGGTTTTAGTGTAGTCTCATCTCTTTTAAGTCCAATATGCCAAACAGAAGATTGTGGAATTAGATCAAGAATTCCTTCTACCATACCTAATCCTGCTCGTAGAACTGGTACAAGTGTTATGTTTTCAGACAATGTATTACCAGTTGTCGATCCCATAGGTGTATTAACTTTTGTTTTTTTCGTATTAATCTTTTTAGTAGCTTCAAATGTCAGTAGTGTACTAATGATTTTTATATTGTTTCGAAAAGTTTGAGGGTCTGTATCTATGTTTCGTAAAATTGTTAGACTGTGTTTAATTAGAGGATGGTTGCTAGTGTATACGTTAGAGTTCATCTAGTCTCCTTTTTTCAATTGCAAATCAAATTCTATTTTAGACTTAAATTCAATTGTCAGCAATAAATATATTCATGATAATTCTTTTGCCTACAATATGTATCACTATTATAATTTGTACATGACTAATAATGATGACAGAATAGTCGCGGGAAAAGTAAAAAGTGAAGATACATCAGAATTTTCTTTGAGACCGCAAAAATTGTCCGAAATGATTGGACAGAATAGGGTCAAGGAGAATTTGCATATCTTGATAGAAGCAGCACGTAATCGAGAGGAATCAGTTGATCATATTTTGTTTTATGGGCCTCCGGGTTTGGGTAAGACTACTTTGGCTAATGTAGTAGCAAATGAAATGGGAGTAAACATTAAGGTGACTGCTGGACCTGCTATAGAAAGACAGGGTGATTTAGCTGCAATCTTAACAAATTTACGTGCAGGAGATGTTCTTTTTGTAGATGAGATCCATAGATTGGGAAGAGTACTTGAGGAAGTTTTATACCCAGCTATGGAAGATTTTGCGCTTGATATTTTAATAGGTAAAGGACCTAGTGCTCGAAATATTAGATTGAAGTTGCCTAGATTTACTGTTATAGGGGCAACAACTCGATTAGCGTTGATGACCGCACCTTTACGTGCTAGATTTGGAGCTTTATTTCGACTCGATTACTATGATATTCAGTCTATGAAATCTATAGTTGAACGTGCTGCTGAATTGCTTGAAGTGCAAATAAAGTCAGAGGGCATTGTTGAAATTGCTGGTCGTGCTCGCTCGACACCAAGAGTTGCATTAAGATTGTTGAGGAGAGTACGTGATTATGCAGAAGTGAGAGCAGATGGTGTTATTACTGGATCTGTAGCTAGTGATGCTTTGGGTCTATTAGATGTTGATGAAATTGGATTAGATGAAACTGATAGGAGAATTTTGGAATCTATTGTTACTAAATTTGGAGGTGGACCTGTAGGTTTAGATACTATAGCTGCTTCAATTAGTGAGGAATCAGATACTATAATGGATGTATATGAGCCTTATCTTTTGCAGCTAGGACTATTGGAACGAACGTCAAGAGGTCGAATTGCATCTAAAGCTGCTTATGCTCATCTTGGTTTAGATTATCCTTTAGATATACAAGACACCCTATTGTAGGGTTTAGGTAATAAATGACTATTTGGATTGATTGTATAGATTATTTATCTATATACTTTTATGAGAGGTAAGAGATTATATGGATGGTGATACCAGTTTGCATATTGATTGTTTTGATTATCAATTACCTTTGGAATATATTGCGCAAGAACCATTGGAACCACGAGATTCGGCAAAAATGTTAATTTACGATAAAATGAGTGGTAAGATTGCGCATAGGCATATCAGAGATATTGTGCAATATATAAATAAAGATGATGTTCTAGTAATTAATGATTCGCGCGTGATTCATGCTAAGTTGTCAGGTGTGAAGACCACTGGTGGACATGTAGAGATTCTATTGTTGCGACAAATGGATGAACTAATTTGGTATGGATTGTGCAAAGGTGCCAAATTAAGAGTGGGTACTGAATTAAGTATTGTTGGTGGGGATGTGGGTTGTTCTGTAGTTGGAATTATAGGTAATGGTGTGTATGAATTGCGATTTTGGTTTGATATAGTTGAACAGTTAGAAATTATTGGTGATATTCCATTACCTCCTTATATAAAAAAAGAACTTATGGATTATAGTAGATATCAGACGGTATATGCGGTGGATAGGGGATCTGTTGCTGCTCCAACTGCAGGTTTGCATTTTACGGACGAGCTTCTGAATGACATTAGAAAAAAAGGTGTTGACATTGTTCCAGTTACTTTACATGTTGGTCTCGACACATTTAGGCCAGTGAAAGTAGATAGGATTGAAAAGCATGAGATGCATTCCGAATGGTGTGATCTTGATGAATATTCTGTTGATATTATTAATAAGGGGGTTAGTAAAGGTGGGAAAATCATCGCAGTTGGTACTACTACTGTAAGAGTTTTAGAAACAGCTGCAACAGCCGGTTGTAAAGGTCGACTGGAACCTTATAGGGGATTTACAGATTTGTTCATATATCCAGGATATAAGTATAGAGTTGTGAATAGTTTGTTAACTAATTTTCACTTGCCAAGGTCAACTTTGTTGATGATGATTAGTGCTTATTTTGGAGAACAAGGTATTGATACCTTAATGAAACTCTATCAGGAAGCTAAAAACTATGGGTACCGGTTTTATAGTTTTGGCGATGCTATGTTTATATTATAAGTTTACTAAGTAATATTAATTAAATTAAATATAGCTAATATTACTTGAAAACTCGGTGAAAATTTAGTAGAATTTTGACTGGATTTTAGAGAAACAAAAATTGGATAAAAAAAACGTGATATCTGTA
This sequence comes from Anaerolineales bacterium UBA832, assembly GCA_002296125.1. Taxonomy (GTDB): domain Bacteria; phylum Chloroflexota; class Anaerolineae; order Anaerolineales; family UBA11657; genus UBA11657. The sequence goes on from DBHI01000008.1 coordinate 7,857, forward strand.
AATGATCTAACTAAAAATTATGGAGATGTGGAAGCATTAAAGGGGATGTCTTTTAATGTTGGCCAAGGAGAGATTGTTGGTTTGTTGGGTCCTAATGGTGCAGGTAAATCTACAGCTATAAAATGTCTAACTGGTTTTTTACATCCTGATAAGGGTTCTGTTTATGTAAATGGAGTGAATGTTTTAGAGAATCCAACTGAAGCTCAGAGTTATATAGGATATTTGCCTGAAAACACGCCTTTATATCCAGAAATGTCTGTACAAACTTATTTGCAGATGATAGCTGATTTAAGAGGAGTATCAGAAGATGTATATGATCATAGAATCAGTGATGCGGTTATAGCAACTAATTTAGAAGAACGTTTAACACAACCTATTGGTGAGTTGAGCAAGGGATTAAGACAGCGTGTTGGATTGGCGCAGGCCATTGTACATAGGCCAAAATTATTGATTTTGGACGAACCTACTATTGGATTGGATCCAACACAGATTGTGGAAATACGAAAGTTGATAAAAGATTTGTCAACTACTAGTACTATTTTATTTTCTTCACACATTTTATCTGAGGTTGAGGCAATCTGTGATAGGGTAATTATACTTGTTAATGGTAAGGTTAAAGCTGATTCAAGATTGGACGAAATAGCTAAAACATCGGATGTTAAATTGATTGTTGATCAGGATGATTCTAATATTGTTGCTCGATTGGAAGTGATCGAGGGCGTTCTCAATGTAAGGAGATTAGATGGTAATGGAATAGGTTGCACTTATCAGATTTCTGGCACGAGTGGATCGGATTTATGTCCTTTGATATATGATATTGCGCGAAATGAAGGCTGGAGACTGAGAGAGTTACGAAATGATGTACGTACTCTAGAAACAGTTTTCAATGAGATAGTGACAATAGATTAGTATTTTATGAGTATAAATATATGAAACAAATCTTGACAGTTACAAGAAAAGAATTAGGTGGATATTTTGGATCTCCTATGGCTTTGATGTTTGTTGGTGTTTTTCTGGTTGCCACGTTATTTACTTTTTTTTGGGTTGATACGTTTTTTTCTAGAGGTATAGCAGATGTCCGACCTTTGTTCAATTGGATGCCTATATTGATGATTTTCTTAGTTGCCGCATTAACTATGCGTCAATGGAGTGAGGAACAAAAATCAGGCACAATGGAAATATTAATGACCCTTCCAGTGAATTCATTATTCTTAGTGGTTGGGAAGTTTTTGGCTGTGATGGTTTTGGTGTGTGTAGCACTAGGATTGACATTGTTTTTACCAATAACTGTATCACTATTGGGAAACTTGGATTGGGGACCAGTTTTTGGAGGATATTTGGCTGCTGTGTTGTTGACTGCTGCGTATGCTTCCATTGGATTGTATGTGTCATCACGAACAGACAATCAATTAGTAGCATTGATAATGACTTTGATAGTAGGTGGTAGTTTTTATTTTATTGGCACGAGAGGTTTAACTGATTTTGTTGGTGGTAGTATTGGTGACATTTTTAGGGCAATAGGTTCTGGAGCAAGATTTGAGAGCATTGAGAGAGGTGTAGTAGATATTCGTGACTTAATTTATTACATTTCTTTGACAGGTATTTTTTTGACACTGAATTATTTTGAATTGGAAAAGTCTGGATGGAGTTCAGGAGAAAACACAGTTACTGTTAGAGCGAAACACATTTTAATTGCTTCATTAGTGATTGTAAATTTTGTGTTATTAAACGTATGGTTGTATCCGATTAGAGGTTTTCGTATTGATATGACAGAGGGTAATGAATACAGTCTTTCAGCTGCTACTAAAACTATACTATCTGAAGCTAGTGAGCCATTGTTAATTAGAGCCTATTTTAGTGAAAAAACGCATCCGATGCTTGCTCCATTGGTACCGAGATTGCGTGACATGCTTGAAGAATATCAAGCTGTTTCAGATGGTAATGTTGTAGTTGAAGTTGTAGATCCTATGAAAGATCCTGACAAAGAAGCTGAAGCTAATCAGACTTATGGAATTAGGCCTACACCTTTGCAAGCATCCGATAGATATGGAGCATCAGTTGTGAATTCTTATTTTGACGTTTTGATCAGATATGGTGACCAGCATACAGTTTTAAATTTTCAAGACTTGATCGAAGTAGAGGGTAGCAGAACTGGACAAGTAGATGTAAGGTTTAGGAACCTTGAATATGATTTGACACGTTCAATAAAGAAATCAATTTATGGTTTCCAAAATATAGAGTCTTTGTTAGCTAGTTTAGAACAAGAAGCTATTCTGACATTCTATGTTACACCTAATACTTTACCCGATGGTTTAAAAGGAGCTGTAAATGCGTTTAGGACTGTGGCAAATGACATCAAGGAATTGTCATCTAATAAATTTGATTACGATATTGTTGATCTTGATGTCAATAATAGTAGTACATATTTGAAAGAACTATATGATATTTATGGCATGCAAGGTATACCAGTATCTTTCTTTTCTTCAGATGTTTACTATCTTTATATGGTGCTAGAGTCTGGTGAAAATGCGGAGCTACTATATCCTAGTGGGGATTTTAGTGAAGCGAGTGTCCGTACTGCAATTGAATCTTCTTTGAAACGTTCTAGTACTGGTTTCTTAAAAGTGGTTGGGGTTTGGACTCCTCCAGAATTAACTCAGCAGACTGGTTTTGCACAGCAAATGCCATCTTTGAAGAACTACACCATGGCATCACAGATTCTCAGTGAGAATTACACAGTCAAATCGATTGATCTTAAGGAAGGTTTTGTTGCTAATGATGTTGATTTGTTGTTGGTAATTGCACCACAGGACCTAAGTGATGTACAAATCTATGCTATAGATCAATATCTTATGAGAGGTGGTGCCTTAGTAATTTCTTATGGAAATTTCATTATGTTTCCAGATCCATATACAGGTGGTCTTGCTTTAAACAAAGTTAACAATGGTTTACGAGATATGTTGGATCACTATGGTATCAATATTGAAGATAAATTGGTACTAGATCCACAGAATGAACCATTTCCAGTTCCAGTTAATAGAGATATAGGTGGTGTTCAAATTCGTGAGATACAAGCTATAGATTACCCATTTTTTATTGATGTTAGATCAAATGGTATGGATAAGAAAAGCCCAATACTTGCGAGTTTGCCTGCATTGACTGTGAACTGGGCATCACCTATTACTATTATTGAAAATGGTGGTACTAACAATGATTTCACAGTATTATTGCAGTCTAGTGAAGAATCGTGGACAACTAGTGATATTAATATACAACCAGATAAAGAAGAGTATCCACAGTTTGGTTTTCCTCAGGGAGCTGATAGGCGGATGCATACATTGGGTGTATCAGTTGTAGGTCAATTTAATAGCTTTTTTGCGAACAAACAATCACCATTGGAAAAAATTGATGATGAGAGTGGGGAGATAGTAAACCCTGATGCAATTGGTGTTATTGAAAGTTCTCCTCCAGATACTAGGATGGTCGTTGTATCAAGTTCGGAATTTTTGAACGATACTGTATTGGAATTATCAGCTAGTATGTCAGGTGAAAGATACCTTAATAGTTTGCAGTTTGTACAGAATGTAGCAGATTGGTCTGTTGAAGATCAGGATCTTTTAAGTATTAGATCTGGAGGTTTGAGTGCGAGGCCATTAGAATCATTAAGTGAAAGCCAGCAGACAACTTGGGAAGGTATTAATTATGGTGTGGCTTTGCTTGGATTGTTGTGGATAAGTTTTGCCTGGCGTGCACGTCAGAAAAGAGAGATTCCGATTAAGTTAGTGGGATTGAAAAAATAGAAAGGATAAGAATGTGATTGATTATTCTAAAATTATTATTGGTGATAGGAGATTGCGATTGCTAGCTGGTGCGTTAGTAGTCCAGATAATACTAGGCTTAATAGTATTTTGGCCGACTAGTTCTGTTTTGAAAGATCAGACTTTTTTTCCTGATAAGGAGATAAAGGATATAAGTTATATCTCTATAAGCGATGATGAAGGTAATCAATTGAAATTGAATAGGAATGAAAGTGATTGGGTACTTTCAGATACTGATGGTTTTTTTGTTAGTGATGATAAGGTTTCTCCTTTGTTGCAAAAACTTGTGAATCTTAATTCTAATAGAATGGTTGCTCAAACTGAAAGTAGTCATCTTAAATTAGAAGTTGGTTTAGACAACTATAAAAGAAAGATTGAAATTTTATGGGCAAATCAAGAGAAGAATACTATTTTGTTAGGAAATAGTGCTGGGTCTGGAGCTACACATTTTCGATTAATGTCTAATGATGAAGTATATTTAACTGGAGGTCTGACTGCATGGGATGCTAATACTACTGCATCTAGATATATAGATACTGAATATTTTATGTTGGACAAAGACTCTATTTCATATGTTCAGCTGAAAAATGATAATGGCATTTTTCATTTTAGTAGAAATAATGATAGTTTGATTTATGACGATATTGAAGACAGTGAGTTTCGTAATCAAAGTGCAGTTAATACTTTGCTAACACAAATTAGTTCTATTAGAATGGCATCACCAATTGGAAAGGTCCTAGAAAATGGTGTTGGTATTGAAGACCCTAAAGTTGTCTTGATTGTTAGGTCAGAGAGTGAC
>DBHI01000016.1 GCA_002296125.1 Anaerolineales bacterium UBA832
GCTACAGGCGCATCGTTGTTTTTTTTGTTTGGTCAAGTAGGTCTTGCTTTTGGTCCTGCATTAGGCGGTGTTTTAATAGAGAGATATGGTTCTGAAGGAATATTGTTTTTGACATTTTGTTCCTTGCCTATTGCTGTTTTTTGTATCTACAAACTACATATCAATAAAGTTGCTTTTATTGAGGTTCAACAGACATCCTCAATAAAGAATGAAAATATGGCAATAGAATATGGGAACAAAGTTTTATTCATTGGTATTTTTGCTTTACTTGTAATGTTTAGAACTGCTCCTCAAGTAGCTTCTATGACCTTTATACCCAAGTTGTTTTTTGACAGAGGTTATTCACCAGGTGCGTATGGTGTTGTAACTACTGTATTTATGGGTGGGACTGCTTTAGGTGGTTTAGTTGGTGGGTATTTTTCTGACATAATGGGGAGATGGAAAGTGATTTGGTGGTCATTGCTTGCATCTGTATTACCAATGTATTATTATCCTATAATGGATGGAACTATGTTGTATGTTCTAGTATTTTTATCTGGGTTTTTTAATGGTGGTTCACATGCAGTTATTGTTGTCATAGCACAGTCTTTATTGCCTGGTAGAAGAGCCCTTGCTTCTGGATTAATTATGGGATTTATGTTTGCTAGTGGTGCGTTAGGATCATATGCTATCGGTATTGCTGCTGATTATTATTCATTAGTGTCAGCAATGCAAGTAAACGGTTTGCTGTGTTTATTAGGTTCATTAATTGCGCTAAATTTTTGGATCAAGTCCAAAAATTTAGCGCAACGTGGTTTGATGTAAGAAGCATTTATACTTTTAAATTATTGTGTTTGTATACGTAATGAAATTATTAGGAAAATGAAATTATTAAAGGATTTGTGAATATGTTTCGACTGATTCGTGATCATTATTTTTTGGCTATATCTTTAAATCATTTTGCCGTAGATATGCTAAATAGTCAGTTGGCTTTATTAGTAGTGTTTTTAGCTCCAGCGTTAGATCTTAGTAATGCTGATATTGGCTTAATTGTTTTAATTTCTACCTCAGTTGGGTCATTGACACAGCCTATATTTGGTTGGTTAGCTGATAAATATGGGTTGAGATGGTTAAGTGGTGCATCTTTGCTATGGTTAATTTTATGGATGTCCTTTGGTGTTTTAATTTCAGTTAGATGGTCAATTCCAATGTTGATTGTTGGAGCACTTGGATCAGCTGGATTTCATGCAGCTGGAACAGAACGAGCTACAGATCGTGGAAATCTAATTTTGATAGGAAAGACAGCAACTGCTGCTTCAATTTTCTTTTTGTTTGGATTAACTGGTCATGCTTTTGGTCCTGCTATAGGAGGTGTGATAATAGAACGGTTTGGTATGAGGGGTATACTGTTACTTACATTAGTAGCTTTACCAGTAGCTATTAATTCTATTTACAGATTGCATTGGTCTGTTAAAGACTCTGATACTTCTGAAGTATTAAGTGCTGATAAAAAAGAATCTAATAGTCAAAATGCATATAAAAGAAATATGTGGGTTATAGTTGTTTTTGTTTTACTAGTACTTTTTAGAACTGCACCTGGAATGACATCTATGACATTTTTGCCAAAATTGTTTCAAGATAGGGGTTATAGCCCTGGAGGATATGGATTTATCACTTCTGTATACATGTTTGCTACAGCTATTGGTGGTCTAGCGGGTGGTATGTTAGCAGATATCTGGGGTCGTCCACGTTTAATATTGTGGTCTTTATTGGCAGCAGTATTACCTATGTATTATTACCCTGTTATTGAGGGTAATTTGATGTATCCGCTAATATTTGTAGCTGGATTTATGAACGGAGCTTCTTTTTCGGTGGTTGTAGTGTTGGCTCAATCTCTTTTGCCCAATAGTCGTGCATTAGCTTCAGGTTTGACTTTAGGGTTTATGTTTGCTAGTGGTTCATTAGGTGCATATTTGTTTGGTCTTGCTGCAGATCTTTATCCTTTACCTAATGTCCTTCAATTAAATGCGGTTTTGTGTTTGTTGGCTGCCCTTTTGAGTTTGTTTTTACAGAAAGATGCATCAGCACAAAATGCCTGATGTTGTAATTTATGATGTTAGCATTTTTTGGATGTAGAAAACATTCTGTTATATTGTTTGTATTGTGATACTATTTTGAATTAAATGGTGTATATTAGTATCTATTGATCTACTAGATTTGTTGGAGTGAATGATTTATGTTGAAAACACATGTATGTGGAGACGTTAATTTTGATAATATTGGTGATGTTATTACTCTTGCTGGGTGGGTACATCGTAGGAGAGATCATGGCGGTCTCACATTTGTTGATTTACGTGATAGATGGGGAATAGTCCAGGTAGTATCTGATCCAAATTATGAGAAATCGCATGAAATCATGACTAAACTTAGGTCAGAATATGTTGTAAGTGTGACTGGAGTGGTTCGTGCTCGTCCGGATGGATCTTCTAATCCTGATATGCTTACTGGAGAAATTGAATTAGTGGCTCAGGAAGTAGAAATATTGAATTCGTCAAAAACCCCTCCATTTGATATCAATAAATTTTCCAAGGTAGATGAGTCTCTTCGTCAAAAATATCGTTATCTTGATTTACGTCGTAATCATATGCTTAAAAACTTGAGTTTAAGACATGATATTGTATGTTTTATTAGAAACAAATTGTCAGACTATGAGTTTATCGAAGTTGAGACTCCTATATTGTTTAAGACTACTCCAGAAGGAGCAAGAGATTATTTGGTTCCGAGTCGTGTCCATAGTGGTAAATTTTACGCGTTACCTCAGTCTCCCCAACAATTGAAACAACTCTTGATGGTCGCAGGTTTTGAAAAATATTTCCAAATAGCACGTTGTTTTAGAGATGAGGATCAGCGTGGTGACAGGCAGCCTGAGTTTACGCAACTTGATCTTGAAATGGCATTTGTTGAGAGAGAGGATATTTTGAATCTAATGGAAGCATTAGTTGTGGATATGGTGTCCGATTTAACGGACATGAAGTTTCAGGAAAAGCCTTGGCCAAGATTTACTAGTGAGGAGGTTCTAAGTCGCTTCGGTACTGATAAGCCTGATCTGCGTTTTGGGATGGAGTTAGTAGATGTGACGGAATTGGTCTCGGATAGTGATCTTAGGATATTTTCGGAAGCGGAAGTGGTCAAGGGCATTAGAGCTGAAAAATGTGGGAGCTTTAGTCGTAAGCAGATTGATTCTCTTACTGAATTTGTACGTAATTATGGTGCTGGTGGTTTGGCGTGGGCAATTATTGGGGATGATGGAACAATTTCAAGATCTTCGTTTATGAAGCATCTTCAAATTGAGATACAGAATGATATTGTAAAAAAAATGGAAGGTTTAACAGGTGATTTGTTGTTGTTTGTAGCATCTTCTAAAGAAATTGTACATGAATCCTTGTCTAATCTTCGGTTAAAGATATCTAATGAAACGTTGGATCTTGATCCAAATATTTTGTCGTTTTGTTGGGTAATTGATTTTCCATTATTTAATTGGAATCATGAAGAGAATCGTTGGGATCCTAGTCATCATTTGTTTACCTCTCCTATGATAGAAGATATTCCACTTCTAGATCGTAAACCAGGCGAGGCACGTGGGTCTCAGTATGATATGGTTTGTAATGGTTATGAAATGGCTGGGGGTTCCATTAGAATTCATGAACGGGAACTTCAGAAAAAGATTTTTGATCTTATAGGTTTAGAGGAAAAAGTTGCTTTGGAAAGGTTCGGACATATGCTTGAAGCATTTGAGTATGGTACTCCTCCTCATGGAGGTATTGCTCTCGGAATTGATCGTTTGGCAATGCTGTTAGCTAAGGAAAAAAATATTAGGGAAGTTATAGCATTTCCTAAATCGCAGCAGGCGTCTGATTTAATGGTTGGAGCTCCATCTGATGTTGACTTAGATCAGTTAAGTGATCTAAATATTCAGTTGAGTCTTAATAAGGAATAATTTGACTAAAGTACTTGCTGGTATCTGAAGTTAATGTTAACATGGTATTGACCCTGCAATGTTAGTGATGATGTGTATGATGCTGTGTCAACATTATTAATATTTAGTACAAAATTCATAAGGGAATGCGATAGGCCTTGGCCAAGGCAGGGCTTTATGATTTGTACTTAGTCTGCTACAAGCAGGCGCAGTATCTCACAAGCACACTGCATGGCGGGGTTATAGTTACAGTTAGGAAAACTAGCGAAAAATTGTAGATTCTTGACACTATTACGATAAGTGTGATATTCTGAGTTGGAAATTAGGAAAGGTGAAATTTGACACAAATTGAAAGAGTTACAGACGATATTTACGTATTTACTAGCGAATTGTACGCACAAGTGACGGCTGGAGTAATTAATACTCGTCTAGGTGCTATTGTTGTAGATACATTGCCATATCCAGTTGAAGCAAGAAAGATAAAATCTTTTGTAGAAGATCAACTGTCTTCTCGTGTTCGTTTTGTTATTAATACTCATTATCATGCTGACCATGTGTATGGTACAGCTGTTTTTTCTGGTGCGCAGGTGATATCTCATGAACTTTGTAGGAATTTGTTGGCAACAACTGGAGTTGAGAGTTTGACAGCATCAAAAAATGAGTCTTCAGATTTATTTGATGTAAAAATTGTTCTACCACAGATTACATTTGATTCAGGACAATTTAGGTTGCGTCTTGGAGGCAAAACTGTTGTAATTCATCATTCTCCAGGTCATAGTAAAGATGTAGTTAATGTATTGGTAGAAGAAGATCAGGTTTTGTTTGCTTCTGATACTGTGATGCCTGTACCAGTTTTTCCAGATGGTGATATTAAACAGTTGATGAAGTCACTGGAGGTTATACGTGATATGTCATCTGAACTAACTAATTTGGTGCAGGGACATGGTCCTGTTATTTTGCGTGGAGAAGTAATGTCATATGTAGAAGAAAAGATCCAATATCTCACAAAAATCGATAAAGATGTTCGGGGAGTTCTAAAACGAAAAGCTAGTAAAAATACTCTCAAGAAAATTGATTTGGAATCTGTAGGAATAGATCGTGCGACATTAGGTGGATTAGCTGAACAATTGCATTTCACTAATCTAGAAACACTATATGATCGTCTAAAGAGGTACGTGAAGCCATATCCTAGTCTTCGCGACTAGTATGTGCAAATAAGAGATCGAGTAAGATCATTATGGTGATATCGTCAGTTATTGTTCAGATTAAAAAGGTTACGCTCTCGACTTTGATAAATAAGTTGCAGAGCGTTTTCTGTTTTTATCATTATTGGGATGATAGATCATGACAGAATTATTGTATTTAACAAATGCATATTTGTATGAGTTTGACGCTAGGGTTGTTGACGTATCTAACGATGGTCATGTTATGTTAGATTGCACTTGTTTTTATCCTAGTGGTGGAGGTCAACCTTGTGATAGTGGTACATTAAATTTTGAAAATACACAGTGCAATGTACTTAAGGTTGTGAAAGAAGGTAATCAGATATGGCATGTTATTGATGAGGAGTATTGTCCCAATATAGGTCAATCTGTAAAAGGTTTGATAGATTGGGATTTGCGTTACAATTTGATGCGTACACATACAGCTATGCATATACTTTGCGGTGTAATTTGGCGTGATTATGGAGCTAGTGTTACAGGTGGTAATATGACTCCTTTACGTGGAAGAATGGATTTTGAATTTGCTAATATGACTATTGATTTGGTGAAAGACATAGAATCAAGTATTAATGTTGAGATCAATAAGGCCCGTGATGTAAAAGTTAATGTTATGCCAAGAGATGAAGCTTTTCAAATTCCTGACTTAATACGTACTAAGATTAATTTGTTGCCAAAAGGAATTACTGAAGTTAGAACAGTAGAGATTGTAGGTCTTGACTTGCAAGCTGATGGAGGTACTCATGTGTCTAATACACAAGAAGTAGGACAGATGCATATTGTTGACTATAAAAGCAAGGGAAGAATAAATAAACGTCTAGTGATTGAGATTTCTTAAGGTTAAAGTTATGAAATTCAAGCCAGTAAATTCAAGACTTGATATAGAAAATATGGAGTTAGAAGTTCTTAAGTTTTGGAAAGACAATCAAGTATTTAAGAAATCCATGGAATCACGTGAAGATGGAAGAACGTATGTGTTTTATGAAGGTCCACCAACTGCAAATGGTTTGCCAGGTAGCCATCATGTTCTATCACGTGCATTTAAGGATATATTTCCGCGTTACAGAGTTATGCGAGGAGATTATGTGTTGAGGAGAGGTGGATGGGATACACATGGTCTCCCTGTAGAAATTGAGGTTGAAAAGCAACTTGGTCTTACTGGTAAAGAACAAATAGAATCTTATGGTATTTCACAATTCAATGCTCAATGTCGACAATCTGCTTTCGAATACATTCAGGAATGGGAAAAGTTAACTGATCGCATAGGATTTTGGGTAGATCTGGAAACAGCATATGTAACATTTGAAAATGACTATATAGAATCAATATGGTGGATACTGAAGCAATTATCTGAGAAAGAGTTGATATATAAAGGCTTTAAGGTGGTGCCATATTGCACCAGGTGTGGCACAGCACTTTCTGATCATGAACTTTCATTGGGTTATCAAGACAATACGTCTGACCCCTCTATATTTGTTAAATTTCCTTTGAAGGATTTATCTAATACATCTTTGTTAATATGGACAACTACTCCATGGACTTTACCAGGTAACGTTGGAGTAGCAGTTAATCCTGAAGTTGATTATGTAACTGTTGAGTTAGAAGATGCGACTAGTTTGATTGTGGCAAAAGCACTTTGTACTACATTATTTACGGATGATACTAAATATAGTGTAACAGGAGAAATGAAAGGTACAGAATTAGTTGGTATGGAGTATGAACCTCCTTATAGCTTTATTCCTTTTGAAGGTAAGGCACATTATGTCATTTCTGCAGATTTTGTGACTACTTCTGAAGGTACTGGAGTTGTTCATATGGCTGCAGCATTTGGAGCTGATGATATGATGGTTGCAACCAAATATGATTTGCCAATTTTGATGACAGTCGATGAAAAAGGATGTTTTGTGAAAGAGGTTGTGCCATGGTCTTCTATGTGGGTCAAGGATGCAGATCCTCTGATTATTGATGACTTAGTAGAAAAAAATCTAATGTTTAAGCATGAAAAATATCTTCATACGTATCCTTTTTGCTGGAGATGTAATACTCCATTGTTGTATATGGCACGAAGCACTTGGTACATTTCAACCACTACATTTAAATCTCGTTTAGTTGAATTAAACAAAACTATAAATTGGTATCCTCATCATATTAGAGATGGAAGATTTGGTAATTGGTTGGATAATAATGTTGACTGGGCCTTAGGTAGAGACCGTTATTGGGGCACTCCATTACCTATATGGATGGATGAAGATGGAGATTGGCTGATTGTAGGATCTGTTCAGGAGTTGTCTGAATTAACTGACAGTAATTGTTCCGAGCTTGATTTACATAGACCGTATGTTGACGAAATAGTGTTTCCCAATCCCAAAACTGGTAAACAAATGAGTAGAGTTCCTGAGGTTATAGACGTATGGTTTGATTCGGGTGCAATGCCTATTGCTCAATGGCACTATCCATTTGAGAACTCAGAGATTTTTGACCAACAGTTTCCTGCTAACTATATATGTGAAGCAGTTGATCAGACTCGAGGATGGTTTTATTCTCTTCATGCTATATCAACCATGTTATTTAATAGTGTTGCATTTAAGAATGTAGCTTGTTTGGGGCTTATATTGGATGAGAATGGTCAGAAAATGTCTAAATCTAAAGGCAATATTGTTGATCCGTGGGATGTTATTGATAAGCATGGTGCGGATGCTTTTAGATGGTACTTGTATACTGCCAGCCCAGCAGGTCAAGAAAGAAGATTTTCGACTGATTTAGTAGGAGAAGTTGTAAGAAATTTTACGCTTACATTGTGGAATACATATGCATTTTTTGTGACTTATGCAAATCTAGATAGTTGGTCTCCAAATTCTGATTTTGATGTAGAAGATAAAGGTTCTGACATAGATCTATGGATTATATCTGAGTTAAATAATTTAGTTAAAGATGTAACAGATGCTTTAGAAAATTATGATGCTACTGGAGCTACTCGACCAATTGAACGATTTGTTGATTTGTTGTCAAATTGGTATGTGCGTCTTTCGAGACGTCGATTCTGGAAAACAGAAGATGATTCTGATAAGAAAGCAGCTTATGCCACATTATATCAATGCTTGTTAACTATTAGTAAATTATTAGCTCCGTCAATGCCATTTATTGCAGATGAACTTTATCGTAATTTGATATTGGATGACGATGAATCGAAAAATTCTGTTCATTTGTCAGATTGGCCAGATTATGATGCTCATTTGATAGATCAAAATCTTAATGAAGAAATGAGATTGATTCAGAAACTTGTGTCCCTAGGTCATAACGCTCGCCAAAGTGCTCAGTTGAAGGTTAGGCAACCATTGTCAGAGGTGGTATTTTGGGCTGGAGGGAAAACTAAAGATAATTTGATTGAACGATATGCAGGATTGATTTCAACTGAATTAAATGTTAAAAAAGTTCGATGGCTTGATTCAGCTGATGAAGCAATTGTTTATACATTACATCCATTACCAAAACAGCTTGGTCAAAAGTATGGAAGTCTTTTTCCGGGTATTAGAGAGGCAATTAAAACATTAGATCCTGTGGATGCATCTAGCAAATTATTGGGGGGTGAAAATGTTAGAGTTATAGTTGGTTCAGATGATATTGATATATTACCAGACGAAATTGAAGTTCGAGTTCAATCACGTAAGGGTTTTGCCACAGCAGAAGAAGGAGGTCTTGTTGCAGGTTTGGTAACTGATTTGACTGAAGATTTGATAATGGAAGGCTTGGCACGTGAATTTGTTAGAAAAGTACAGGATTTGAGAAAATCAAATGGTTTTGATATTTCTGATCGTATTAGTATTACGTATAAAGCTAGTGGTGTTTTGAATGATGCAATAGGACGACATAGTGGCTATATTATGGGGGAAGCTTTGGCTCTAAGCTTGGATTTGGTTGAAGATGTTGAAGGCAACGAGGAGAAGATAGGGGATCATCATCTGATAGTTTCACTACAAAAAAGTTAGGAGATTTGTGGCAATCATGTCTGTTTTAAAGGGAAAAGTTTTGTTGTATTTAGTTGGGTTTACAATAATTGTTATTGATCAGTATACAAAATTTTTAGTTAGGACCAATATGGTTTTAGGTGAGACTATTATTGTTCATCCGGCTTTGGTAGATATATTTGATTTGACGTATACAACTAATACAGGTATAGCTTTCGGGTTGTTTAAGGGAATTGGACAAATTGTTTCAGTAATAGCTGCATTAGTTGTTATTGTGATTATTTATTACAATCATCAATTTTCTGATAGAGAAGTATGGCTTCGAGTAGCTTTGGGTATGCAAATGGGAGGAGCTATTGGCAATAATTTGATTGATCGTCTGTATATGGGTCATGTGATAGATTTTTTGCATATTCATTATTGGCCAATTTTTAATGTGGCTGATTCATCTATTACTGTTGGAGTGATAATAATGTTGATATTGATGGTAAAAGATGTCCGTGAGACAAAGGTGTCATAGCGGTTTTTTGTATGATTAAGTTTGAAGAAGATGATAATGAGATAGAAATGTGCAATGTGTATTTACAGCATGCTGATAAGGGGAAGAGATTAGATATAGCCTTAGTAGAACATACTGATCATTTTTCTCGTTCTCAAATACAGCGACTGTTGTCACAGGGTAATATAACTGTAGATGGACGTAAATCTTTTAAGTCAGGTTATCTTGTTAAAGGTAGGGAGACAGTTAGTATTGTTGTTCCTTCTAGTGAAATTACAGAATTAGAAGCAGAAAATATACCATTAAAAATATTGTATGAAAATACGGATTTGCTGGTTATTGATAAACCTGCTGGCATGGTAGTTCATCCTGGTCCTGGTCACAGCAATGGTACATTGGTGAACGCTGTATTAGGACATGATTCTAATATGACAGGTGTAGGAGGAGATCGCCGTCCCGGTATTGTGCATCGTCTTGATAAAGATACGTCAGGGATAATAATAGTGGCAAAAAATGATTATGCACATCGGTTTTTGCAGGCTCAATTTAAGGAAAGATCTGTTGTAAAAATTTATTTAGGTTTAGTAGTTGGAAAACCTCCTTCATCTAAAGGTAGAATAGAAACAGGTATCGGTAGAGACACAAAATTTAGAATGAAAATGTCAGTATATTCTGAAGAAGATTTGAGAGCTAGATCTGCAGTTACTAGGTATAGTACTAAAGAGACATTGGAGTTAGCTTGTCTTTTGGAGATTCATCCTATAACAGGACGAACACATCAGATTCGTGTACATATGGCATATTTGGGGTGTCCGATAGTTGGAGACGCTATTTATGGTATGAGAAAATCTGTGAAAAACATATATGGATTGCAGAGGCATTTTCTGCATGCTCATAAATTGTCAATTGCGATACCAAACAAGGGTACAATGGAATTTGTTAGTGAGTTGCCACGGGATTTAGAAGAGGCTTTAACATTGGCTCGAGGTTGAAATGACTGTTAATAATGTTCGTACATTTGTTGATTTGAGATCTGATACTGTGACTCAGCCTACTCCTGCTATGAGAGATGCTATGTTTAAGGCACAGGTAGGTGATGATGTCTATGGTGAAGATCCAACAGTAATAGAATTGGAGGCTTTAGCTAGTCGGATCACTGGTAAAGAATCAGCTTTGTTTGTTGCATCAGGAACAATGGGCAATGTTGCAGCAACTATGGTTCATACTAGAAGAGGCGACGAATTGGTTTGTGGGATTAAGTCTCATATCTATAGAAATGAACAAGGAGCAATGGCATCAATATGTGGTGTTCAGGCTAGAACAATAGATGAAGAGACTAATGGTACTTTGGATATTAATAAGATCGAATCAGTAATTCAGGGAAGTGATTATCATCATGCAATTACAAGAGTAGTTGCAATTGAAAATACGCATAACATGTGTGGTGGTATACCATTAAGTATGGATTATGTAAGTTCATTGGGATATATAGTGCAAAAACATGGGCTGAAATTACATATTGATGGTGCAAGAATTTTTAATGCATCCGTAGCTCTAAATGTACCAGTGATTGATATTCTTAGTCCAGCTGATTCGGTATCAATATGTTTGTCTAAAGGACTAGGTTCACCAGTTGGATCAGTACTTTGTGGTAATTCTCAATTTATTGATATGGCTCGTCGAGCTAGGAAAGTATTAGGAGGTGGTCTCCGACAGTCTGGTATATTGGCTGCTGCAGGGATAATATCATTAACTGAAATGATAGATAGATTATCAATAGATCATCAAAATGCTAGATTATTATCCGATGGGTTTAGTAGAATTCCTGGTATATATTTGCATCACAAATCACCTGCTACTAATATGGTTTATGTTGGTTTAAAATCTAATGTTCCATTCACTGGAGTTGAATTAAGGGATAAATTGAAAGCAGAAGGTATTCTCACTGATCTTGTTAGTGAAGACTCATTTAGGTTTGTGACTCATTATGGTATTGATAAAGATATGATAGAGAAGACTATACAAGTTTTTTCAAATGCTTTGGCAGATTAAAAGATCTTGTTAGTTGTTCTTGACTTTACAATAAAGGCGATGGTATACTCTCTCGGATTAATGGGTCCCGTGGTGTAGCGGTTTAACATGCTGCCCTGTCAAGGCAGAGATCGCGGGTTCGAATCCCGTCGGGACCGTTATTTTTTGGCCCTCTTCGAAATGAAGCGGGCCTTGTTTTTTTTATCAATGACATTTCTTACGTGAATGATTGTTTTTATTTGACACATTAATACAAAAACAATTTTAACAAGTGCCTATGAACATAATGAAGACCTATATAATGGAATTGTGGCAAGAACGCTTTTCGTCTATTTCTAAAGACAAAATATTTCAACGATTGGTATTGGGAAATTTTTTGTGGTCATTTACTCATTTTGCTTTTGTGCTTGTATCTGGTTGGGTTGTATTGTTATTAACTAATTCACCTGTAAAAGTAATTCTCTTAACGTTTTTTCAGTTTTCCGCATTACCAGTCGTTGGTTTAATAGCTGGCAAAGCAATTGACTGGTTGGGTAACCGTATGATAATGTTGGTGTCACAAATAGTATATACAATTGTTTATGTATCTCTAGCTTTTTTAATCTATGCCGAAATGATTCGGTTTGAACATTTGGCAATATGTGCAATTATCACCGGTATTTTTTGGTCTCTTGATTGGCCCGCGAGACGATCGATTTTGGGGTATGTAGTTGGAGAAAACAGTGTTACAGATGGATATATAATTGATTATACGGTACAGACTTTTGGCAGAGTTCTTGGTTCAGCTGCTGCAGGCATAATTACTAAGATTCTTGGAGAAACATGGTCATACATTGGATTTACTGTTCTTTCATTACTAGCTGTATGTTTGATTTGGGGTCTTGTAGATTATCAATCTAGATCGGTTAATCATAAGGCTAATTCTTTAGTGAAGAAGCCAATGAAATTTGTCTGGAAATATGTCTTAGATGAAAAGGTGATATTAGGAGTACTATTTGTTACAATGACTGTTAACTTTTTAGTAGTACCAAATCGCAGTCTTTTCCCAGTATTTGCTAGCAATATTTTGATGGGTGATGCTTTGTATTTAGGATATCTTGCAACTTCTTATTCTCTTGGCGGGTTTATCGGAATTTTTTTGGCTTATTATGGATTAGGTAGTCACAGAAATACTCAATTATTTTTGTTTGGTACTATATTACAGTCAATTTCATTTTCTTTTTTTTCTTTTTCATCATTGTTGGTTGTATCTTCAGTTGTCTTGTTCTTAGCAGGTATAGGATCAGCATATTTTGGGGTATTGCAGAGTGAAATTATTCTTACGCATACATCTCTAGATATGCGTAATGATGTTTTAGGATTGCTTGTAGTTGCTATTGGTTTGCAGCCTTTAGGTAGACTGAGTTTAAGTGCTTTGACTTCGATGGTTGGTCCTAGATTAGCTTTGGGTGGAACAACATTTGTTGCTTTTCTTGTGTTATTAGTTGTATCTGCTAGATTGCCTGCATTGTGGAAAGATAATTTGTAGTTTCCGTAACATTGATTTCATTTGTTTAGTAAGGTTTTTTGGATTTGCGAAGGGTTTAGATAACCTTTGGTTCTCCATTGTTCTTTTCTGTTTTTGTCAAGGAACACAAATGTTGGTGTTACTTCTATTTTCATATCACTTGCTAAATTATGATGCTTTTCTTCGCTCACATTTATTTTTACTATATCTATTTGATTTGACATTAAACTTTTAGTCCTATTCACGATAGGTTCTACTGCCATACATCCCAGTCAATATTCAGAAAGAAATTCGATGAGTATTGGTTTGTCGGATTTTAACAAAGGGTTTATTTTGTTCGAGGATTTTATTTGTGGTTTAAGGATGAAACCAATTCCCATATAAGCTAACAATATGAGAATTAGGATTATTATTTCGTTTATGTTTAGTACATCTAAAGTTAAAAGACCTAACGAACCTAATAATAAACTTATACCTATAACAAGATATGATCGATGATTAATTAATGACATGATGTATTGATAGATGTCAGTAATCTGATCTTGATGTATTGATAATGTTGTTATTCTGATACTAAAATTGTGCCTTTCATGCCAGCTTCTAGATGTCCTGCTACATTACAATAGTATTCGTATGAACCTGCCTGTTCCAAAGTGAAGGATATATTACTAGATTCACCGGATTGCAATAAATTATCTATTCCAAATTCATCTATAATAAAGTTGTGTTCCAGTGCTCCATCGTTAATAAATTGAATGTTGATTGTTTGACCTACTGAACCATTTATACTCTCTATATCATATGCTATATCAGTTGCTCTAAGAGTCATATTTAATGGCTCAGGTACACTACTGCCACATGATACGATTAGAAAAATAGTAACGATTATCAATAATACTTTGATGTATTTCATAAATGTGTCTCCTTAACACTTGTTGAACAAGTTTGTGAATAATTACACAAGTGACTATAATTATAGCATGTTTAAGAATAGATATAGCATATTAGTCAATTGATATCTGATAATTATATGCTTTAAATTTTGAAATTATTAGTCAACTACCAAATGATTAGTAAAAAAAACATTACTGACAAAGTAATTGTGATTACTGGTGCTACTAGTGGTATTGGTCGTCAGCTAGCTATACAATTAGCATCATCAGGTGCTAATCTAGTGCTTGTAGGTAGAAGTCAATTACGCACACAAAACATGCTTTCTGAGTTAAATGATATTAATGGCGTGGGTGATATTGTTGGAGAGATTTGTGATCTTTCACTTCAATCTGATGTTCATGGTCTTGCAGATAGGTTGCGTGCAAGGTATGGAAAGATTGATGTTCTTGTGAATAATGCAGGTGCTATGTTTAAGAAGGATCAATGGACTCAAGAGGGTTTTGAACGAACTTGGGCACTTAATTATAATTCAGTATTTTTACTTACTACATTAATCTGTGATCTGATGATTCATAATTCATCAGGGACTATTATTAATACCGCTTCAGCTAGTCATAGGTTAGGTCGAATACATTGGGATGATTTGCAGTTTGAGGATCATTCGTCTTTAAGAGGATGGCGCACTTATACTCAATCTAAATTAGCAGTGGTTTTATTCACAAATTATCTAGCATATGTTTTAAAAGACACTAATATTACAGCAAATGCTGTTGATCCAGGCTGGGTATCTACTCGCTTTAGTAATGATCATAGTTTGGTTACAAAAGTTGGGTGGTGGATTAGTCAACCATTGCAGTTGTCTGATGTGCAAGGATCTAAGACACTTCTGTGGTTATCAGTATCTAAAGAGGCGGACAAATTCTCTGGATGTTATTTTTATAAATGTAAACCTATAAAACCTTCAGAAAAAGCTCTTAATATGGTTGATGCGGCCAGATTATGGGAATTAAGTGAACAAATGATGGGTGTATCTCATTATTGGGACAAGATAAGATATAAAATAAATGAAGATATTACTATGGAAATGAATATATGATTGGAGAAGTAATTGTAGTAAATGATTTAATGCAAACTAATTACTCTTATTTGCTTAGTGAGCCAATTGGAGAAAATTTTCATTCGGATTTTATGCCGGACTTAACACCTAAAGAAATGTTAACCCTAGGTGTTTTTGGTGGAAAATATATGACAGACTGTGTAAATGAATTTCCTGCAGATTGGTATGTAAATGCAAGATTATGTAAGGAAAGGCGGGATCCATCATTAAACTATTTTGGAGTTAATGCTTCACAGTCCTTAAGTGTCTGGAGAGATAAAGGGTGGATCAATTATGATGATCCACGAGGATGGTTTCAATGGTACTGCCGATATTTTTTTGGTCGTAGGTGCTTAGATGATGATCGTCAAATTAAACGCTGGAGGCAAATGTTTAGACATGTGGGACAAATAAGGAAGAATTGTGAATATGGTGACCTTAACTGTAGACCTAGACAACGTCAGGCTTTACTGCACTGGGCATATGATTCGCGAGAAATATAGTGCACAGTAATAGGTATTAGTAAAATAATGACTAAGCTAAAATCGATTTTGTTGCAAGGAACTATTGATAACATAGCGTGTAGTAGTGAGAGGGTTAAACATAAATCTAAATCTAAATCGAGGTAGTGTATGGATTTTCCAAAATATAGTTCAGTGGAAGATATATTAGAAGATGTAGTAGCTTTACGCCCAAAAGGAGGAAGTGCTTATGGTTATTGTTCAGCGATGGCATACAAATTGATTGCTGAAGACAATTCACTTACTACAATAGATACATTATTTGATAAGCTTGATAGTGTTACAGAGGTTCTATTATTTGAGAAACCTACTATGGCTACTATCCACAATGCCAAAATACTTATTGTTGATGATGTTCGTAAACTTATTAGTGAGTCTGATATAGATAATATTAAGATATCTATGATTAAAAGGGCTAATCTATTTATAGAACGATCAGCAATAGCTCTAGACAGATTAGGTCAATTTGGAGGAAATCTGATTCAAGATGGGCAAGTTATAATGATTCATAGTTTTAGTAGATCATTAATGTCTTGTTTTGCTAGTGCAGTTGAGTCAGGTAAATCGTTTGAAGTAATATGTACTGAATCGCAACCTACGAAAGAATCAAGGTGGGCTATCGATCAGTTCGTTGCTTGGGGAATTAGAGTATCTTTTGTGATTGATGCTGGAATGGCAATGATTATTTCCGAGGCTGATTGGTGTCTTACTGGGGCTGATAGTATTAGTTATGTAGGAGATGTGGCAAATAAAATTGGTACATATCAGCTGGCATTATTGTCTCAAGTATTTAACAAACCGTTTTATGTAGCTTCTGAAATAATGAAGTTACAAACTCAAACTATGGAGGGATATCCAATATATCTTGAGCGGAGGCCGGATGATGAGATTTTGGATCTCCAACAATTTGGTGATGAGATTGATACAATTGACGTGCGACATCAATTTTTTGATCTTACCCCAGCCAATTGTATAAGAGGTATTATTACTGAGAGAGGAATGATACCTCCAGTGTCTATTGGTAATGAATGGGAAAAGTTTCGATTATCTTTTAATGATTGAGGGAATTATGAAACCAATTTTAACTACAATGATATATTGTATCAAACATAATTGCGTGTTGCTAATGCGACGTAATAAAGAACCTAATCTGGGATTGTGGGTAGGTCCAGGTGGTAAAATAGAAGATGGTGAATCCCCATATGATTGTGCAATAAGAGAACTTTATGAAGAAACAGGTTTGATTGCTAATACTTTAAGTTTGAAAGGATTAATTACTGAAGTGTCTCCACGTTCAGATTGGCAATGGCTCATTTTTATTTATGTAACGGAAGATTTTGTAGGTGATTTAATTCAAGATGATCGAGAAGGATCACTAGAGTGGGTAGAATTATCTGATGTTATGAGTAAGATGTTGCCAGAAGCTGATAAGATATGGTTTGATAAAATTATTGATAATTCTTCTGATGTGTATCAGGCCAAGTTTATTTATGATGATGCATTGAACATGATTGGTATCAAGGAGTATTAAAAACATTAAAATACTGTTGATTTGTGTGATAGCAAATTATGGTGATTGAAAGGTTATACAGGTGTTCACAAATAATGTCAGATGTTACAATATAATTTTGATTTCATAATGAAAATTATATTAGCGAAAATAATAGTTGTTTAAATTAAGGTTCGAGTATTTTTTATGAAAGATTTTACATATGTTTCACCTTCCTCTATTGGTGAAGTAGTTGGTTTGTTAAGCGAAAATGAGGGTTGTGCAGCATTATTAGCGGGCGGTACTGATTTATTGGTTCAGTTAAGAAATACAAATTCAGACGTTGATGTGGTTATAGACGTTAAAAAGATTTCTCAACTGAATGATATTTCTTATGATGTAGATAATGGATTATCAGTTGGAGCAGCAGTGCCATGTTCTCAAATTTATCAGTCGGATATTATATTAGAAAAATATCCGATTATAATAGATGCAGCATCAATCATAGGTGGTAAAGCAATTCAGAATCGAGCTAGCTTTGGAGGTAATGTTTGCAATTCTTCACCTAGTGGTGATGCTATTGGAGCTATGATGGCATTAGGTGCTACTTGTGAAATTGTTGGCTCAAATGGTGTCAGAACAGTTCCAATTAATGAGTTTTTTATTGCACCAGGTAAAAATATTTTAATGACTGATGAAATCTTGGTGGCACTGAAGGTGCCACCTCCAAAACAATATTCTGGGTCCGGGTATATACGTTTTACTCCCCGAGCTGAGATGGATATTGCTGTAGCTGGTGTAGGTTCATACCTTGAAGTAGATCGCAAATCAGATCAGATATTGTCGGCACGAATCGCTTTAGTGGCTGTTGCTCCTACTCCAGTATTATCAACTTCAGTGGCTCAGATGTTGATAGGCAATACACCTATTGAAAATACTATTCAAATGGCTGCTAGTTTGGCCCAAGAATCAATTTCACCTATTACTGATGTGCGAGGTACTGCTGCTCAACGTAAACATTTAATTGGTGTACTAACTAAACGTAGTCTAAATCTTGCTGTGAGTCGAGTCAAATAATGATCAAAGGATGAACAAATTTATGTCAAGTAAGTTGGTTGTCAATTCAAACATTAATGGACAAGATGTAGAGTTTCTAATAGAACCTCAGCAGAGTTTGTTGGAAATTTTGCGTGATGCGTTTGGTCTTACAGGTACCAAAGAAGGATGTAATGATGGTAATTGCGGAGCATGTTCTGTATTGTTTGATAATCGTTTAGTCAATGCATGTTTAGTCCTAGGGGTTGAGATAGAAGGTAGGAAAGTAGTTACTGTCGAAGGTTTAGCTAACATAAATGAATTACATCCAGTGCAAGAAGCGTTTGTTGTCGAAGATGGTTTACAGTGTGGATATTGTACTCCGGGTTTTATAGTTTCAACAAAAGCTTTGCTTGATCAAAATCCTGATCCATCAGATGACGAAATAAGATTTTGGTTAGCTGGCAATCTTTGTCGTTGTACAGGGTATGACAAAATAGTTAAGGCAGTCAGACATGCTGCTAGATTAATGAATGAAGCACGATAGAGGTATTAATGAATAATTCAATGGTGAGTATGGATAAACATAGATCTGTTGGTACACGTCCAGAGAGAATTGATGCTAAAGAAAAAGTTACTGGTAGTGCTTTGTTTGGTACTGACATTATGATGCCGGGAATGCTGCATGGACGTATTTTACGTAGTCCTCATGCTCATGCTCGTATTATTTCTATAAACACTGCAAATGCGGAGTCTATGTCAGGTGTGTTTGCGGTTGTAACTGCTAATGATTTGCCCGAAGCTGATGATATGAAAGAGAAACTTGGTGAAAGTACTATTAACTACAAATTTTTAAGAGACAATAATTTAGCTAGTGATAAAGTGTTATATGTAGGTCATGCTGTAGCAGCTTTGGCTGCCGAGACTCCAGATATTGCAGAGAATGCTTTAGAATTAATTGAAGTTGAGTATGAGATATTGGATCCTGTTCTTGATGTACGAGAATCAATGTCTACCGAATTGAAAATTTTACATGAACAATTGAGGACGTTAGGTTCTACAAATGATAAATCAACTAATGTAGCCCAACATATACATCATGTGAAGGGAGATCCGTCGCTTGGATTTGATGAAGCTGATGTAATAATTGAAAGGGAATTTATTACAGCTCCAGTTCATCAGAGTTATTTGGAACCTCATGCAGCCACTGCAACATGGGGAAAGGATGGTAATTTAACTATTTATGCTTCTACACAGGGAGCTTTTGTGACTCGCAGACAGGTATCTCAATTGTTGCAGTATCCTATGTCAAAGATAAAAGTTATACCTACAGAAGTGGGAGGAGCATTTGGAGGAAAGAATCCTACCTATGTAGAAGTTCCTGCATCATTATTGTCATATAAAACTGCTAAGCCAGTTCGTGTAGTGATGTCTAGAGAAGAGGTTATATTGGGTACTGGTCCTGGTTCTGGAACTTCAATTAAGGTTAAAATGGGTGCCAAGAAGTCTGGTAAAATCACAGCAGCTCAGGCAGAACTGTGTTATGAGGCTGGTGCATATCCAGGATCACCCGTTGATCCTGGGTCTATGGCAATTTTTGCTGCGTATGATATTCCAAATGGTCAAATAGATGGATATGATGTCCTAGTGAACAAACCAAGGGTAGCTGCTTATCGTGCTCCAGGAGCACCTCAAGCAGCTTTCGCTTGTGAACAAGTTATTGATGAACTGGCTAGTAGTATTGCTATGGATGGGATTGAATTTCGCATGATGAATGCTGCTAGTGAAGGTACTGAACGCATTAATGGTAAATTACACAAAAGTATAGCTATTAAGGAAATTTTAGGCATAATTGATGATCATCCACATTACAATGAGCCTATACAGGGACCTTATCAAGGAAGAGGTGTAGCGATTGGTTTTTGGGATAATTGGGGAGCACGCTCGAGTGTTGATATAAATGTTAATAGTGATGGTACAGTTAATTTAATTTCCGGTTCTGTGGATTTGACAGGTAGTCGTACAACTGTGGCGATGCAGGCAGCAGATGTTCTGGAAATTCCTTTAGAAAAAGTAAAATCTTCTATGGTTGACACCGATTCTATTAGTTATGCAGATACGTCTGCAGGAAGTCGAACTACTATGGCTACGGGCAAGGCTGCAGTTGAGGCAGCTTATGATGTTATTGGTAAATTGAAATTAGAAATAGCATCTCTTTGGAATGTTTCTATTGATTCCATTAGATATGCAAATGGTGTATTTAGTTCTAATAAAGGTAAAGATACAAATATGACTTTCCAGGAATTAGCTGGAAAATTATCTGGACAAGTTACTGGACATGGAAATGTAAATGTTGAGGATTGGGCTGGTGCAGGTGGAGGTACCATTGTTGATGTAGAAGTTGATCCTGATACCGGTCAAATCAAAATATTGAAATGTACTGTTATACAGAATGCAGGTAAAGCTATTCATCCAGGACAAGTGGAAGGACAAATGCAAGGAGGAGTGGTGCAGGGTATTGGATGGGCGTTGTATGAAGGTTATGAATACGATAAAAATGGCAAGGTGCTAAATGCTAATCTGTTAGATTATAAATTACCAACTGCATTAGATGTTCCTAATATTGATGCAGTTATTATTGAGAAACCTTTTCCAAGCAACCCTTATGGGGCTCGTGGTGTTGGTGAGACACCAATAATATCTCCTGCTCCTGCTATTGCAAATGCAGTGCAGAAGGCCCTAGGAGTACGATTGCATAGATTGCCTATGACACCTAGCAGGATATTAGAGGAAATTGGAATAACTAGTGAATGAATAGTTGTAATTCAATTTATATATATTCCTTCTTTGGATAAGTCGTCCATTGTCTTTTTGAAACTTAGATGCAGTATAGAAACTATACTATCTATATTGTCTTTTGTTAGAATAAGAGGTGGTGACAAGACTACTTTGTTGCGAATTGGTCTCACAAAAAGACCATTATTTTGGCAATGTGACGCTATTATTTTTCCTATATCTATATGCTCTGGAAATGTTGATTTTGTTTCTTTGTCATCTACACATTCTATGCACATCATAAAGTGACTGCCACGCACATCTCCGACTATAGGGTGATCGTACAGTGTTTTTAATTGTTTTTCAAAGTAAGGACCTATATTTTGAACATGCTCACAGATTTTATGTTTTTCCATAATCTCAATGTTTTTAAGGCCAGCTGCACAGCTCACAGGATGTCCGGAGTATGTGAATCCATGTGTAAAAAGTTCTCCTTTGTTTTGTGGTACGCTGATCACATCATATATTTGTTCAGATAGTATTGTTGCAGACAGAGGAAGATATCCCGATGATATACCTTTGGCACAGGTGATGACATCTGGAACAATGTCGAAGGTTGGTTCAGATGAAAAGAAATGTCCGAGACGACCAAATCCAGTAATGACTTCATCGGAAATGTATAGAACATTATATTTTTGACATATTTCTTGTGTACGTTTGTGATATCCGTTTGGAGGAACTATCACTCCTCCAGCTCCCATAATTGGTTCAGCTATGAAACATGCTACATTTTCAGGCCCTA
>DBHI01000009.1 GCA_002296125.1 Anaerolineales bacterium UBA832
CATCCCCAGTATACCATGAAGGTATTTCGGTTCCAATATTATTCCAAATGCCATTACCATCACTATGCGCTATTTTGACATATTCTCCAGTCGTTAGATTTTTAATTTTAAATGGCAGAGGTGTTCCAAATTTTCTTCCACATTCATCCGTATGATCAAAATCATCAATTTTTCCTCCATAATCAGAGAAATATGCTGTATCTATATAAGACGTTGAAAGCTCAATCTCATAATCATATGCAGGTTTTTTTGAAAATGCACTTTGAGCATATTTCAAGAGAAGTTTTCCATAAGTAGGGCTATAAAACATTCTAGGAGCAAGTGAAGAATCTGGAGCAGAATATAAATCTGTCAAAGCTGCACTCTCTGATCCGACCGGTTCATCACGCAAAGCATTATCAAAACGCATTGAAATACCTCCAAAAATATCTGTCCAATTACTTACTGCATCTAAATCATCCGTATAGGATAATTCATGGCATTCAATTAAATAATTAGGAATGTGTACATATAAAATATTTTTGCACTCAGAACTTTCAGAATCATATGAGCACTCGCTTGCATTTACACACTGCGCTTGATTAGTAAAATTAGAGCAATCTACCACAGCTTCATCAATAGATACACCCGGATCAACTTCAATATTTGAAAGCAAACTATAATCACATTGTTTATAGCCAGCACTAGCTTCATCTAAAGAATCTGAAATTTCATCAGTATTACACTCACTACCATTACTTAAATACCCACCATTAGGAAATGAATAAACCCAGTTTATTGTTGGATTATTATTTGTTCCAGGATTTTGAGTAATTAAATATGAGCTTAAATAGCCCTCATCAGACTCACCAGCTGGAGCAAAAAGAGGTAAATATTCACTTGGAGATGATGGATAATCTACTTTTTCTACTCTATAAGCATATAAACATGCATTATCAGATAGATAATTCTCAAATCCCAATGCTCCATCTTGTTCTGCTTTAATTTCTAATTTTACATAACCAGATATAAATTGAGATTCATCTACAACTTCATAATATTTATCCCCATCACCAACAGCAACACAATCTTTTGCAATAAACTCATCAAGCTGAGAGTCATCAGGGAATGTTACGTTTGAAGCCTTATAGCCCGGACTTATTGTAACGCAATTTTTATCATCAGATATTTCTTCTGATGAACAAAAAGCTGACTCTAAGCTATACATAGCTGGAAACTGATCAGGATTTGATGTAGGCCAAACAACATTCTCTTCTACAACTTCAATTTTTTCTTCAATCATATGTCCATCACCATCTAAAGTCGCAAACCCTTCATCAATATATTCCTGAGGTATCTCTAATCTATACACTAAACCATCTGTCCCCGATATATTCTGAAAATCCTCAGATCTACAATTTAAACCCCATTCATCTTTGCAACCTATGCTTGATTCTAAAATATTAAATGAAGGATTATCAAAGGTATGCATCTTATAAAAGTAAAAAGAATCAGCCTTAACAAACTCTCTAAATGAATGTATTGGCTTCCCTTGAGCCCAAATATTAGAATTCCAATCCTCGCTAACATTTCCTTGCTCATTTAATTCATAATCACCGAATCTACCTTTTTGTAAATAATCGCCAAGGATACCTCCAGTTGGCACCTCTGGTGGTCTTACACCTCCATCGTAAGATGTAATCATATATGTGTACTCTACACCATCTATAACATTATTATCTACATATGTTTGAACAAGACCAGTATCTGATTCAGCTGATCCATAGTTAATCCATAAATACTCAGGGTATTCAGCTAATTCTAACACACCATTAATATCATCATACCTTCTCACTGCTTCTCCAACAGGGATATCTTCACCTTGATAATTTTTACTACATGACCCAAAATCATTTTTGTATAAACAATAGGTGCTATCTCTTTCTGCATCGGCATGGAATTGCGCATATGGCTCCCAACCAACAATTTCTTCTCTACCATTTATTTCTTGATATATAGGATCAGGGTTATTATCACCATCATTTGCAAGCCAAGTTTTTCCATAATCTATACTCTTATAGAGTCGGTAACCTTGAAAATCTGCATATTGCGTTAAATCATCAATTGAATTTTCTGCTATATTATTCCATAGCAATTTTATCTCTGCATGATTATTTGTAGCATATAAAGTTGGTTGATCTGGCGCACTATAGGCACTATAAACAACTTTTGCTTCAACGCATGAAGGATCCTCGCTGCATTCTGCGCTAGACGTATAATTAATACCATTGGAATCAATCTCATTTAAATCATCTGAAACAATTAAAATAAAAGATAATTCTTTTTCCTTGGTCCAATTATTAATAATTGATCCGCTTAAGTCTATACATTCATGATTTGCTGTCCAAGTGCCATTATTATTTTCGCAACATAGTTTCTCAGTTAGAGAAACCCCATCTTCACACAAATCAGTTGGAACTGAGAAGGATACATTTACAGCCTCATTATTAATAACATAATTATAATCTGTATAAGAATCAGAAGGACAGTCAATATCGCTATAACAACCTTTTATCCAAGTATTACTATCACATTGCTCTTCAGTTGAAGCTGGCACCCACCCATATTCTGTAATTGAAACTTCATCTCCACTCTCTAGGCACTTTTCTCCATCCCATCCATCACCTATATTAGCACTTACATAATCATTACAACATTGATCTTGTGTAAGCTCATTATTTGCATTACATATATAAACTAAGTCACAATTATTTACACAAAAACCTAATGACCATAAATTCCCTTCTTTTGCTGTGCAGCAAGCCTCTTCACTAAATGCACCGCTTGAAGAATTAATAACATCACCACTATCATCAACACATTCACCAAGAGGTGTTCCACTAGGACTTATCCAAGTATATGCTAATTCTCCACGTGGAGTTGGATCATAAGAATTATTTCCATATAACATATATTCAGTTCCAGTAAGCGCTCTAAATTCATCATTTTGACCTGTTGAGCCATTTGCTCCATATAAATACCTTACTTCTTCCGCAGAGTCAGCGTACCAACCTGGTATAGATTTATTATATATTCTATGATTTCCAACAACTGCAATGGGATCAGTATTCTCAACAACACTAATAGTTACAGTACTTGTATCAGAAGAACTTCCATCTATAGTATTTTCTATATATAGTTTAAATTCATAATCTCCTGCCACTGTACTCGTATAAACAGGATTAACTTCATTAGAAGTCCAAGAACCATCCTCTAAATACCAGTTGAACATATAATTATCTTTAGGGATTAAGCCCAACAACTCATCATAAAATGCAATAATTTTCAGATCATCTTTTGAATCAGGGTCTTCCCATTCTTCAGTAGATCCGCTGCAATTTCCTATCACATTACAATCATAAGCCCAATACGATGATTCAACGGGAACCTCCTGCGGATCAAAAGACCTATAGCCATTTAAATCAATATTCATTCCAACTACAATCTCAGGATGAGGTGTAGTTGAGCCTTCCCAATCATCATTAAGCCATAAATGTTCATAAGTATATCCAGCATTTGAAACTGGCTCAATTACCGTAGGATCAATGGTGATTTTTTTATTCAAAGAAACAAGTTCTTCATTAATGAATTCTGCTATACATTCATCATATTTACCCTGTTCAATAGAGCCGTTTACTCCATTACCATCATTATCTGCCTTTAATACGCATACTTCATGACTATAATTTTGAATAAAAAAGCTGTTTTTCGCTTCTACTATAATTGCATATTCAACTTCT
>DBHI01000047.1:0-234 GCA_002296125.1 Anaerolineales bacterium UBA832
TGCTTCTGTTTCTACTTCTGCTTCAACTGATTCATCATCTGGCATATCTAATGCATCATATCCCACACCATCAGTAAAATACTGATAATTTGGTTGAATATCTTCAGTTAAATCTACTATTTCACCAGCTTCTAATTGTTTTGCACAGTCAAGAACAACATCTTGACCTTGTTCATTCTTGCCTTCATAACGACCCTGTAATCCAATTCTAGCTATATATTCACCACCTTTTGC
>DBHI01000047.1:539-19550 GCA_002296125.1 Anaerolineales bacterium UBA832
AGCTATATATTCACCACCTTTTGCATCATAGTCAGATGGAACGGCTCCTTCTTCAAAAATTGCATCATAAGGACACTCAGGAATACATGCCCCACAATCAATACATGTTTCCGGATCAATATAATACCAAGGCCATTCCTTCATTGGTTTACCAGGAACTATACATTCTACTGGACAAACTTCGACACATGAACTATCACGCAAACATAACGAAGTAATAATATGAGTCACAAACTACCTCCAAACATTTCATACAAATTTAGCATAATCATTTATTCCCGAATAGTTTTAATATATGCTATAAGATCAGTTATATCATCTGCAGACAATATTTCAGCGTAATTAGCTGGCATCAAATTTTGATAACCACTTACAATCTGATCTCCAGGGTATAAGATTGAGTTCCGCAAATAATCTTCATCAGCTATTACAATTGTCCCATCATCTAATTCTTCATTACGACCATATAAATTCAACCAAGTTGGACCAACTACTATCGTACCATCCAAGGAATGACATCCTATACAACCTTGATTTTGATACAATTGTTCCCCTCGAGCTTCTGGGGTATCTAAAGATGCAATCCTAGCCACCTCTGAAACCACCCAATCATCAAAACCTTCTCTATCTAACACACTTACATCAGCAAGCATCTGTGAATGTCTAACACCACACAATTCTGCACACCTCACCTTATATTCACCGATCACTGTAGGAGTTATTCGCAACAAATTAACAGCACCTGGAACTGCATCTTGTTTGACACGAAATTCAGGCACCCAAAAATCATGAATGACATCCATAGATGTAATCTCAAATCTAACAGGTTGATCCACTGGCAAAATTAATTCCGTTGAACTTAATCCATGGTCTGGATAATCGAATCTCCATGCCCACTGCGAACTCACCACTTCCACAACCATTTCGTCAGGGTCCGATGCTGTCACATCACGCAAAGTAATAACACCAATATACCCCATAATAACGACCATAATAATAGGAACAACAGTCCAAGCAATTTCTAATTTGGTGTTACCGTGAATATATTTTCCATCTCCTAAATCACCCGATTTGTTTCTAAACACAACAACACTGTATAGCATAAATACCACTACCAATGAAAACAGGAATGCAATAATCTTAAGATGTATACCAAATAACCAATCTACAGTTTCCCCTTGAGAACTCGCCAAAGGTGGAAGTAAATCAGTTGGATCAATAAAAACAATACCAGCAACAGTTAATAAAACAACTATAAGTATTGTGTTTATAAAATGCTTCACATCTTCCTCCAAAAATATTAAACCCTGCAATAATAATATATATCGGACATTCCCACAACGAAATGTGACAAGTTATTTACTAACTTACAAACAGCTAATCAATCAATGTAAAATTATACCAGAACTATGTATAGCAAGGAACAAACTGAAACATTGATGTATACTCCATTATCATGTCTTTTCATTATTTTTCAACAGATATCTTAAATAGTGTTTCTATTATAGTAATGTTATATACATCTATAACATCAAATCTAGAATCAATACCTGCTAATGAAATCAGTGATCCAACAGAAGGTGAAATTATTAATGAGAATGTACAAATAATTGGAACTGTACAACATCCAAGTTTTGATCACTATGAAATCCATTTTGCTTTAGATCCCAATACCACAGACACATGGTTTCCAATAGATACCACAAATACACAATCAGTCTCCAACAACATACTAGCTAATTGGAACACTAATGATATATCAGATGGAAGATATATGATTAGACTCACAATCTATAATGATCAAAACACCATGTTATCGACAAATACAATTAAAAACCTTACACTAAACAGAAAACAAACAACCAGTACGCAAAACAAACAACTAGAAATCTTAAATAACACAACACCTGATCCACCACCAATAACATTAATTCGCACCAGTAATGAAACATATACTATTAGACAAATATTTATTGAACAGCAAAAAAAATATGACTATACAAGCACTTTTGTATCTGGTGCTCTGTATTCAATTATGATCTTCACTACACTAGGCGGATACCTTAAACTCAGAAGATTTGTTAGACCACCTATAAGACGATGGATCCGTCGAATCAAAACTGACCTGCGAAAACCATAAATTGTTACCTATTCTATTTCAATGTTACAATTGAAGAAAATTCTTTAACATTAATATCACAATCTAATATCCAATCGCAAACCATATCAGAAAGAAATATGAAGAAGTTTTTAATTGTAGGCTTAGGAAATCCAGGAGACAAATTCGCTAACCAACGGCACAATATAGGCTTTATGGTAATTGACGCAATCTCACAAGAATATGGTCTATCTTTTTCCAATCACAAACATCAATCAATGATTGCCCAATTCAGATTAAATACCAACAAAATAATATTACTAAAACCACAAACATTTATGAATTTAAGTGGCAATGCAGTCAACGCAATTATGAAATATTACGATATCCCAAAATCCAATACACTGATTGTATTTGATGATCTAGACCTACCGCTAGGCACAATAAGACTAAGAAAGAGTGGTAGTGCTTCTGGCCACAATGGAATGAATTCAATAATTACGATATTAAAATCGAAACTCATACCAAGACTTAGAATAGGTCTAGGAAGACCACCCAAGAATATACCCCCCAAAAACTATGTATTACAGTCATTCTCTCGTAATGAAAAAAGAATAATTGATGAGTTGTTACCAAAAACTATTGCTCTTATAGAAACGATGATACTACAAGGCATAGACATTGCCATGAACAAATATAATACTCGCAAACAATAATGAATCTGGCGGTTCTATTAACTCATATTAAGAAAATCCCACAATATGAGGAAATATTAAAATTAATTAACGATTTGCAGTTTGATTCTGGTCATTCAATAACTTTAGATATACCACAAGCTGCTCGCCCTTTTGTATTATCATCTTTAGGATCAGATTTAAATAGACCATTGTTAATCCTAACATCGAATGAGAATCGTTCTGATACATTTTATAACCAAGGAAAAAAATGGAATATTGATAGGAAGATATATAACTTTTTAGACACCAATAGCACATTTTATGAGAGATCATCAAGAGAGAAGGAAAGAATACACAATCGTATAGAAACCCTATCACACTTAATCAATGTCCAAAATAACTCCAATATTGATGTTATTAGTCATGCTTCTGCATTGATGACACCAACATTACCTAAACCAATATTTAATCAATATACAATTCAATTATCAGTGGGTGACCATATAAAATTAAACAAGGTTATCAAAAATTGTATTGATTCTGGATACCAACCCAACACTATAGTAACTACTCCTGGAGAAATAAGTAGAAGAGGAGGCATAATAGACATATGGCCACCAACTGCAAGTCATCCTACAAGAATTGAATTATTCGGTGAACTCATTGACAGCATGCGAACATTTGAACCATCAACTCAATTATCTGTAAAAAATGTTAATTCAATAGATATACATCCCACACGAGAAACTATAGCAAGTACAAATCAATCAATCACATCTTTACTAAAAACACAGTGGCAACAATTAGATGATCATAACCCTAGAAATACAAGCCACCTTGATGACATAGAATTACTTAAAACAGGTACTATATTTCCTGAATTAGAGTATTACACTAAATGGATACATCCTGATGCCAACACCCTGCTCGACTACATATCTAAGAAAACTATAGTCATAATTGATAATTGGCAAGATTTCTTATTAACTATTAACAAACTTGAACAACGTGCTCTTATTTTGCGTGATGAACTAATAAGCAAGAAGTTACTTCCTTCAGATGCACCAATCCCATATGCTTCATGGTCAGAATTACAAGATCAACTATCAACTCAAACAGTTATAATGCTTTCAGGAAGCGACAAAGAAACTGTTTGTGATTTAGGATCATCTTTTCAACCTAGCAAACCTCACGGCGGACATCTAAAGTCAGTTATGAATTTGCTAGAGACAAATATGATCAGCGAAATCCATACAGTTGTAATCAGCAGACAAAGCATAAGATTACACAATTTGTGGAATATACATTCGAAAAATCAAGAAGACAGCAACAAAACCAATGGTAACAGTGTAAAATTAACGAATTCTTATTCACCAATTTTTGTTCAAGGAACATTAGAAGCTGGTTTTAGTATCATTCCATGTTCCATACAAATTTTATCCGACGCAGAAATATTCGGTTGGAGTCCACCTGAACCAAGAAAAATCACTTCTAAATCCAAAACACACAATACAGATGAAATCATTTTTGATTTCAAGCCTGGCGATACTGTTGTACATTTGGAACATGGCATAGGCAGATTTGTAGATTTAGTTGAAAGAAATATTAACAATGTGTCAAAAGAATACCTTCATATTGAATACGCAAAAGGAGATACACTATATGTCCCCATTACTCAAACTGATCGTCTAACACGATATATTGGCCCAGACAGAAAAGTACCTAATCTTTCATACCTAGGTGGATCAGAATGGACAAAATCTAGAGAAAAAACTCGTGTAGCAGTAGAAGAAATTGCAATGGAATTGTTAGATCTATACGCAAAAAGAGAAATAGTAACTGGATATGCTTTTTCAAAAGATTCCCCTTGGCAAATTGAACTCGAATCTTCTTTTCCTTATACAGAAACCGACGATCAACATTCAGCCCTTACTGCTATAAAAAAAGATATGGAAAAACCAATACCAATGGATAGATTAATATGTGGAGATGTTGGATATGGGAAAACAGAAGTAGCATTACGTGCAGCATTTAAAGCAGTATTAGATCAAAAACAAGTAGCAGTACTTGTACCAACCACTGTACTTGCTCAACAGCATTATCATACATTTCAACAAAGAATGGAAACATTTCCCATCCAAATAGAAATGTTGTCCAGATTTCAAGGACCAGTTAAACAACGCAAAATAATAAACGATATCTCAAATGGTAAAATAGATATTGTAATTGGTACTCATAGAATAGTACAATCTGATGTAAATTTTCATGATATTGGATTGTTAATTGTTGACGAAGAACAACGCTTTGGAGTTACTCACAAGGAATATATAAAAAAACTTCGCACGAGCATTGATGTACTAACAATGACTGCTACTCCAATACCAAGAACTTTGTTCATGACTCTATCTGGTGCAAGAGACATAAGCCAAATTAACACTGCACCAGAATCAAGACTTCCTATAATTACAAAAATAACAAAATTTGATGAAAACGTTATAAAAAAAGCAATCTTACAAGAACTAAATAGAGGTGGACAAATTTTCTTTGTACACAATCGTGTACAAACTATAGAAGCAACTGCAAAATTAATTGATTCATTAGTACCAAATGCTAGAACGATTATTGCACATGGACAAATGCCAGAAAATACACTTAAAAAGTCTATGGAGAAATTTATCAATCATCAATTCGATATCTTAGTATGCACAACAATAATAGAAAATGGTCTTGATATACCAAATGTAAATACATTGATTGTGGATCAAGCAGATATGTTTGGATTATCACAACTTTACCAACTTAGAGGTCGCGTAGGTAGAGGAACCAAACGAGCACATGCATATTTTTTATATCGTAATGATAGAAAACATATTCTAAGTGAAGAAGCTCAGATGCGACTTACCACTTTATCAGAAAACAGCCACATAGGCGCCGGATATTCAATTGCTATGCGCGATCTTGAAATCCGAG
Source organism: Anaerolineales bacterium UBA832 (assembly GCA_002296125.1). Classification (GTDB taxonomy): domain Bacteria; phylum Chloroflexota; class Anaerolineae; order Anaerolineales; family UBA11657; genus UBA11657. The sequence continues at coordinate 6,285 of DBHI01000047.1, forward strand.
GAGCTGGTGACATTCTAGGAAAAAAACAACATGGACATATGGCTGCAGTAGGTTTTCATTTATATACACGTCTGTTACGACAAGCCATCAAAACTAAAAAATCAAAACCATCAAATGACAAACAATCCCCACGATTAGACTTGGATCTGTCTCTATTGTCAATAGAACTGCCATTTGAAATCGGAATTCCACACAAATATATTAAAAACACACAATTACGGATGCAAATATATCAAAGATTAGCAAAACTAGATGACGAAGAGAAAATAGATGAAATTAAAACAGAACTAATCGATCGTTTTGGACAAATGCCCAAATCATTAACAAATCTACTCTTTCAACTAAAAATCAAATTGTTAGCCCACAGATCACATATTGAATCAATTAACACAAGACACAATAAGATATCAGTTAGATTTCATATGTTAGATAATGAAGACATAAGAATTAAATACAGAAAATTATTACCTAGGTATATAAACATGACACGACAAAATTTTTTGCTGCCACTAAAATACAAAGATCTAGGATGGCAAACTATGCTAGTTAATTTATTAGAAACACTTGGTGAAAGGGATAACAGAAAATAGCTGTTTGACTCCTTAGTCCCAATTTGGTAAACTGACTCATTACTTGAGTACTAAATAGTTCTTATAAAACATAAATGAAATTGTCCCCATTACGCACTTCACTGATAGCAATCCTTATATCTCTTTGTTTGTGGTTCATAGTATTAATGGTAAATACTCCTACCAAATCACTGTTAACTAGTGCTGAGTTTCAATATGACACTATCTCTCCAAATGCCGATAATATCAATGATATAACAGCAATCAATTACAGCCTATCTCGTCCTGCTAACGTATCCATTTATTTTATGAATAAAAATGAACAAAAATACTATTTTCGCGAAAGCAAACCACGTCAATCAGGTCAACATACACTACTCTTTTCAGGAGTGGTAAAAGGATTTCAACTACCAGAAGAAAATATTGAAGGAAAAATAATTTCAAGAACACTACCAAATGATGAATACACATGGATAATTGAAGCAAATGACAATACAAGTATTGATAGGAAAACTGGACAAATCAATGTCATATTAACAGAAGACAATTTACCGGATATAAAAGGTTTCAGTGTATCGCCATCACTATTTACTCCAAATAGAGACGGAATAAGTGATAGGGTCTGGATCAATCTTTTTCTTTCAAAAAATGCAGATATCGAAGTAAATCTCATTGACGCAAATGGAATTTCTCTTCCAATTGCAGAACGTGCCGGAACCACACCTGCAAATAAAAAAGGGTTTCATACATTTGAATATGAAGGTGGTGTCGATTTAGGAGTTAGCCCCCCACTTGATGGAACCTATAAAGTCATTGCTAAAGCTACAGATAAAATAGGACAGAAAACAAGTGTCGATGGAAAGTTAGATATAAAATATGGTGGGATACCAAGAGCTGACATTGTAAATGCAGATATAGAATTCTCAGAAACAACTATAGTTCAAGGAAATCAATTGAAATTTAGTATGACAATAGAAAACTACGGCTCTTCTCCTATTCGAACCACAGGACCTGAACCAGGATTCACATATTCTCAAAATGAAAATGCTAATACACATGGTTGGTATGAAGAGTCTGGAGCATGGCGTGTAGGAATTGATTGCGACACATGTATACGTGACTATCCATGGCGCTGGTCCCTAGGCACTAAAGATGAACTCACAAAAATTGATAACTATTGGTACTTAATGCCAGGACAACGTACTACAGTAACAGGAACAATAAAAATCACTGATATTCCAGCTCGTAATCCATTATACTTCTGGGGAGGACTTATTCACGAAGATGTAGAGATTTCAAACATTAACAACAGAGTTGATCCTCATTTCATACACATAATACCTAACAATTAATTACATTGATAAACATTAATAACTCAAATTCACAGAGCTTCCAATCAAAAACTATGGATAGATTAGCAAATCTACCCTGGTGGGCAATTTTGATTATGTTAGCATCAATATTGTTTATATACAGTTTTATAACTGATGAAATTTATAATGAAGTTTTTAATAAAATTGTAGTAGGAATACGACTAACAATAACTGTGACTAGCATTGCATACCTTTTTGCAATTACAATTGGATTGTTAACCGGATTAGGCCAGCTATCAAGTAATATCTTTGTAAGGAACCTTGCTCTATTATACGTACAAGTAATCAGGGGTGTTCCAATCATTGTACAAATTTTTTATACAGCATTTGTAATTGTTCCTGCAGTCATTACGCTCATCAACTTAGCTGGAGATCAATTAGCAATCATGGGGTGGCTAAAAACAGAAAACATCTTCACTAAGCTAAGTGTTAGAGAAGTTAATTTTATTACAAGAGGAATAATCGCTCTAGCAATCTCATATGGTGCTTTCTCAGCAGAAATCTTTAGAGCAGGTATTCAGTCAATATCTAGTGGGCAGATTGAGGCCGCACAGGCACTAGGATTAACACGTTTTCAATCCCTAAGATTCATTATCCTTCCACAGGCTATCAAGAGGGTACTACCCCCTCTTGGAAATGATTTCATTGCCATGTTAAAAGAATCCTCTTTAGTTTCTGTATTAGGTGTTAATGAAATCACACATTTAGGCAAAAAATATGCAGCTGCGTCATTCAGATTTCCAGAAACATATAATACATTAGCTTTTCTTTATCTAAGCATGACTTTAATCTTATCAATGGGAGTAAAAGCGATGGAAAGAAAACTTAAAACAGGGTCTGAATAAACCACTACTGAAATCCCTTAATAATTTATATTTTTTGTACAATATATACAGAAACAAGTATTCACAACAAAATTAATGTGTTCAAAAATATACGAACACAAAGAAGTACATAACTATAGGAGAAAAGGAAGCTATGAAACGTATTTTCAATCTTCTCAATATTCTCATTATTGGAGCACTATTTGTTGCAGCTTGTGGTGGACCAGCAGAGCAAACCACCACAACGGAATCTGATCAGACGACCACTGAATCCAGTGAAAAAGAAATCGATTCCAGTGATTTCAAAGCTGCCTTTGTTTATGTAGCTCCAATAGGAGACCTTGGATGGACCTTTGCACATGATCAGGGACGTCTAATGATGGAAGAAGAATTAGAAATAGAAACTGCATTTGTAGAGAATGTTCCTGAAGGACCAGAAGGTGAACGTGTAATCAGGGACTTTGCTATGAAAGGATATGACTTAATATTTACAACATCCTTCGGATATATGGATGGTACTATAACAGTATCGGAAGAATTTCCTGAAACACAATTTGTACATATATCTGGATACAAAAATGCTCCAAACTCCTCAAATGTGTTTGGAAGAATGTATCAACCAAGATATCTATCCGGACTAGTCGCAGGAGCAGCAACTACTAGCAATACAATAGGTTATGTTGCCGCTTTCCCGATACCAGAAGTAATTCGCGGTATTAATGCGTTTACTTTAGGAGTTCGAGAAGTCAACCCAGAAGCAGAAGTAAGGGTTGTATGGACAAACACATGGTTTGGACCACCTGAAGAAAAAGAAGCCGCAGATGCATTACTTGCTGCAGGTGCTGATGTAATAGCTCAACATCAAGACACCACGGAACCACAAAAAGCCGCTGCAGATGCTGGAGCTCTTTCAATAGGCTACAACTCTGATATGTCCGCATTCGTTGGAGACTCAGTTCTGACAGGTCCTGTCTGGAATTGGGGAATCAAATATATTGAAATAGCAGAGCAAGTGATGGCTGGAACATATGATGGATCAGAATCTTATTGGGGAGGAATGAATGAAGGAGTCGTTGGATTAGCACCCCTTTCTGACAAAGTATCTGCCGAAACTTCAGCATTAGTGGAAGAAAAATCAAAAGCACTAATGTCTGGTGATTGGGATGTATTTTGTGGTCCAATCACAGGTGCAAATGGCAACTTAGTAGTTGATGAAGGAAATTGTTTAGATGATGGATCAATGCTAAGTATGGACTACTGGGTAGAAGGTGTAAAAGGTGAAGTTCCCGGAGAAGCTCCAGGCCAAACATCAGATAATACTGCGAGTGACGCAGGTACATTACCTGATCTAGAAGGTAGAGTAATTTCCATAGCAGTTGAGAACGCTTATCTTCCATTTAACTATATAGATATTTCCACCGGCGAAGCAATGGGATGGGATTATGATGCAATGACGGAGATATGTGATCGCATAAATTGTGTGTTAGACTGGCAAGAATTCGGTTGGGATTCAATGATAGCTGCAGTTTCAGCAGGACAATTTGATATGGCAACTGATGGAATCACCATTACTGCAGAACGCGACGAAAATGCTGATTTTTCTGACGGATATATAGCGACTGAACAACGTTTATTGGTCAGATTGGATGAAGAACGTTTCTCAGGACCAAATGAGTTTGCAGAAGATGCTAGTTTAATCCTCGGAGAACAAATAGGTACAACCAATTATGATACTGCTGTAGAACTAGTTGGTGAAGAAAGAGTACAAAGCTTTGACGAATTCGCATTAGCAGTTCAATCCCTCATAGCAGGAGATGTGGATGGTGTCATCATGGATGATACTGCTGGACAAGGATACATGGGCGAAAATGCAGACAAAGTCAAATTAGTTGGAGATTCTCTTCAAAGTGATTGGCTAGGTTTCATATTCCCTACAGGAAGCGACTTAGTTTCACCAATTAATGCAGCGCTCCAATCTATGAAAGATGATGGCAGTCTAAACGAAATTAATGCAAAATGGTTTGGTCCAGATTTTGTAATGAACTATGACAACATAGGATGCGGTGCATATTGTGGCAGCGACTATGATGGTACTTTAGGAACAACTGACGATCCAATAAATGTACTATTTGTGCCATCTGTTGACATAGATTTCATGATTTCAAGTGGAGAACTAATTGAAACAGGTCTAAAATCAGCTACAGGACTTAATTTCAATGTTAGTGTCCCCACTTCCTATGCTGCCACAATTGAAGAAATGTGCGCATCACCAACAAACACAATAGGTTTCATACCAGCAATGGGTTATGTACTTGGAAACCAACTATGTAATGTAGAACCAGGATTAGCTTCTGAACGATATGGTTGGAATGTATATTGGGCAGAATTCCTAGTTCCACGTGATAGCTCGTATAAAACAATACAAGACTTAGAAGGTGCAAGTTGGGCGTATCCAGATGCTGGATCCACTTCTGGATTCTTGTTCCCCACTGCCCTTTTTGATGATCTTGGAATCACAGTTGGAGAAAAAATTGAAGCTGGCGGACATTCTGCAGCAGTCAAAGCAGTTTACAATGGTGAAGCAGATTTTGCGACTGCATATTTCAGCCCACCATTGCTACCTGAAGGTACCTGGGCACTTGGAGATACTCCAGATATACCTGATGACATGATAGAAGAATGTGCAGTAAATGATGCTGGAAGACTAATGTGTGGATCATATCGAGTTCTAGATGCTAGAGCATCAATACGAGAAGAAGCACCTGATGTCATACAGAAAGTACGTATACTTGACATTTCTTCCGAAATACCAAATGATACAATGTCATTTTCTCCTGATTTCCCAGAAAGTCTCAAACAATCAGTCATAGATGGTGTTAAATTCTATGTAGGTACTGAAGCTTGTTCTGAAACTTTCTGTAATGAAAATTTCTATGATTGGACTGCAGCTGGACCAATAGCTGACGAAAATTTCGATGGTGTTCGCTTACTAATGGAAGCACAAGGTATCACCTTAGAAAACATTGGAGAATAAAATCTATCGGAATGAAAATCACCCTGGAGTTAATTCTCCAGGGTGATTGACTAGCCCATGTTATCAATACAAAACTTAACAAAGATATACGATGGTAAAGTACTGGCATTAGACAACGTCAGTTTTGAAGTTAATAAAGGTGAATTTTTAGCAATTATAGGTCTAAGCGGGTCCGGTAAATCTACGTTATTAAGATGTATTAATAGACTTATCGAACCCACTTCTGGACAAATTATTTGGAACAATCTAAGCATAACAACATCAAGCCAAGAGGAAATGAGATTCATTCGTCGTAAGATTGGAATGGTATTCCAACATTTTAATCTTGTTTCCAGATCAAAGGTAATTACTAATGTTCTATCTGGCCGTCTCGGATATATAAATCCAACGTTAAGCTTAATTAATAGATTCCCACAATCAGATGTGGAACTGGCAATCAAACAATTAGAACGAGTAGGAATTGCTGATCAAGCATATAAACGAGCAGATGAGTTAAGTGGTGGACAACAACAACGAGTCGGAGTAGCACGTGCCATGATGCAAGATCCAGAAATGATTTTAGCTGACGAACCAGTCGCAAGTCTAGATCCTGTACTAGCACACAGCATAATGCAATATCTTGAAAAATTAAACAAAGAGGAAGGAGTAACCATCCTTTGCAGCTTACACTTTCTAGATCTTGTACACGAATACGCAGATAGAGCTATTGCCTTAAATCAAGGAAAATTAATGTTTGATGGTGTACCTACAGAGATAGATGATAAAAAATTCAAGAATATATATGGACAAGAAGCAAAAAGAGTTGGATAGTACATAAATGCATAAACAAAAACCACTGGTAAGATCAATTATTTTGGGAATAGTCATACTAATAGGAATGATAATATATGGTTATGGTTTTAATGTAACCAAAGTAAATTTTGAAACTACACGATCAGAAAAACGTCTGACACAACTAAGTCGTATCATGCGTGCTCTGGCACATCCATCGATCTTTGTTTATGAAAAAGAAGAAAATAAAGCTGATGTTCCAATTTACCTTCCTTGTCCAAAAGATAGTCTACCTGACTACTCTCCAAATAAAAGTGGTCCTTATCTAGTATTAACTCCTAAATGTGCTGGACCAGGAGAGACAATCTACATTGAAGGTTACAATCTTTGGCCTAATACTAAAGGACCAATTAACTTTGTTGCATTTAGTGGTGTAAATCTAACAATAGGTCATTTACACACTGATGCCAATGGATATTTTAATGCAAAAGTACAACTACCCAAAAGAAAACCAGTTGATGAAGCTCAAATGATTCGAGCAATATCACGACGCAACATAGGAAATCCAAGGTTTTCAGACGTAGCCATAAGTACTTGGGAAAAAATCATAGAAACTGTATTTCTAGCACTATTGGCAACTACTTTCGGTACTATGCTTGCCATTCCCATTAGCTTTTTAGCCGCACGTAATCTAATGAGTGATCAAAAAGCATCACTTACAAATATAGCTTTTTCTATAATAAGTTGGCCATTCGGAATAATTGTGGGTATCAGATTGTCTTCCCTAGTAGACAACATACTAAAAAAATACTTTACAGATAACAACCTAGTTTGGAATATTCTTGGATCTGTCATAGGACTGACAATCATCTGGTTTACTATAAAAACATTGTTTGTCTCACCTACAAAAGATACAAACAAGAACAAAACCAAATACTTTCACACTATATCTATCATACTAATAGCACTCACATCAATTTGTACAATATTAATATGTGCTAATTTAGCTATTACAGTTGGACAATCTCTCATAGAACCTCTAGGACCTATAGGATTTATGGGGAACTTCATGAGCCAATTGGGAGATGTAATCAATATGATAATGCCTATATCAGTAGGTTTGGTCACTGGAGGAGCACTCAGTTTCGTCTGTGGCAAAATAAGTTACCATATTTCCAATAAGATGTCGCCAATTATGATCTCAATAACTCACACAAGTTCTGCTATTGTAGCTGGAACAGTCATAGGTGCAATTATAGGTAATACAATTGAATGGTTTTATCAATTAGATAATCAAATATACACATTAATATGGCCCATGATAATTGGTGCTATTATCGGTCTAATTATTTCTGTACGTACATCTCCTAAATACAATATGCCAATTGGATATGTCAGCTATTATATTGTCAGAACTTTGCTCAATGCTACTCGCTCCATTGAACCATTGGTAATGGTAATAGTATTTGTCGTCTGGGTAGGGATTGGTCCATTTGCTGGATCACTAGCACTAGCCTTACACACCATTGCAGCTCTCGCAAAATTGTATTCAGAACAAGTAGAAAGTATTGCACCTGGGCCCCTAGAAGCAGTCAGAGCAACTGGTGCTAATCGCTTACAGACTATTGTTTACGCAGTAATACCACAAATCATACCACCTTATATTTCATTTACTATGTACCGATGGGATATAAATGTACGCATGTCCACCATTATAGGATTCGCAGGCGGTGGAGGAATTGGATTCCTATTACAGCAAAATATAAATCTACTTGACTACCGAGCCGCTAGTGTACAAATGTTGGCAATTGCTATAGTAGTAGCAACTATGGATTATATCAGTGCAGTAATCCGAGAAAAATTTGTATAAAAATAACAAAAATTAGTATCCAAAAAAGTTACATAATGGTATGATCTAAATATACACTATTAATAAATCTGATTGTGTACATATGACAGATTATATATCTCACCTTATATTAGCTATACAGATAATATGTTAAAACATACAAGAAAAATATCATGAAGAGAATAGGTATACTAACAGGTGGCGGAGATGCCCCAGGTTTAAATGCTGTAATAAGAGCCGTAGTACATACAGCTATGAATGAATTTGACGCGGAAGTAATAGGATTAAGAAATGGATTTGATGGACTGCTTGAACCAGAACATTTAATTAATCTTAGTCACACAGAAGTTCGAGGAATACTTTCGCACGGAGGAACAATTTTAGGAGCAGCTAATAGAGGTAACCCATTTTCACGTAAAGAAATTGTTAATGGAAAAGAAACAATCGTTGATATGTCTGACAAAGCACTGCAAAATATTGAAAAGTTAAAATTAGATAGTCTAATAGTCATAGGAGGAGACGGAACACTTACCATTAGCAAAGCTCTATACGACAGAGGCGCTCCAATTGTTGGTGTTCCAAAAACTATAGATAACGATATGGGAGGTACTGATATAACATTCGGATTTGATACAGCAATGCATACTGCTACTGAAGCATTAGATAAACTTCACACAACAGCCGAGAGTCATAGTAGAGCAATGATACTTGAATTAATGGGACGAAATGCAGGATGGATAGCTCTAGGAGCAGGTATAGCTGGAGGAGCAGATGCTATCCTAATACCTGAAATAGCCTATGATCTAGACCATGTAATCCAAAAATTTGAAGAAAGAGCACTGAATGGAAGCCATTTTAATATAGTATCTCTCGCAGAAGGTGCCTATCCAATTGGAGGCACTCCTCAATACCAATCAAAAGAAGGAACTTATCCTGGTCGTCTAGGTGGAATTGGAAACACAATTGCAAATGATCTTAATGTAAATTCAAATATAAACTCAAGATGTACTATTTTGGGACACCTACAACGAGGTGGAACACCCACTCCTTATGATAGATGGTTGGCTAGCCTATATGGTGCTGGTGCTACTCATCTCGCTATGGCAGGTGCATATGGATATATGGTAAATATTACAGGAAGGGATATTGGTTCAATTAGTCTTGCAGATGCAGTATCACAAACACCCAAACTAGTAAATCCAAACGGTGATTTAGTAAAAGCCGTTCGAGGAATGGGAATAACATTTGGTGACGAATAATTAATTTAAATTAATAATGGGCACCAAAAATTAGGTGCCCATTATTAATTATTTGCCAGGGCAACTATTCTACATAGAACGAAGGGATGCCCTGGCAATAATAGTACTGTCACTTTTCATGAGCATCACCTCCCTGTCCTTTATAATGGCAAACCAACAATTAATATTATGCCAAAACCAAAAATGTGTGTCAACTTGTTTATTAAAGAATATTTATAACAAAAACATTATTTCGACAAATACCTAATGAAATTTTATTTTAGACTTCCACTTATTACAATCCTCATTTGTATTTTATCTTCAGCATGTACGGAACAAGTCGAAACACTGAATCTAACTACAGATAAAAAAACTCCTACTAACATAAATAAATTACCAACAACTCTATCTACGCCTCCAGCTTCTATTGAAAATGAAATCTCTTCTAATTCATGTAGTAATGATGCAATTTTCATAGCTGACCTAACCATTCCTGATTTCAGTCAAATCACAAGTAATACAATAATTAACAAAAGCTGGGAATTACAAAATACAGGCACATGTGACTGGGGAACCGGATATTCTGTAGCATTTAAAGAAGGTAATGCAATGACTACCAAGCTCCAGCATGGGCTTTATCCTGCATTAGCCGGATCTAATGCGACAATTGAAATACAAATGAAAACCCCAGAATTACCAGGAGACTATGTAGGATTTTGGCTATTATACGACCCTGAAGGCAATGCCTTTGGTCCGCAGCTATACATTAAAATATCAGTAACAGCTGATTAATGAAGTACCACAACACACTTTTATCATGCATCATTAACTTAAATAAATCAAACTGTAACTCACAAGTTGTCTCAATTAGACAATAAAGCTAAAAACTTAAGTGCCTTCTTCCCAAGAATTCAAATATTTTTCTTGTTCTTCTGTGAGTACATCAATGTCAATACCAATGGCATCTAATTTTATTCTAGCAATCTCTCGATCAACATCTTCAGGCACAGAATAAACTTGATTATCCAAATCATTATTATTTTTCAACATATATTCAGCACTTAAAGCTTGGTTAGCAAAACTCATATCCATTACACTTGCTGGATGTCCTTCTGCTGCCGCTAAATTAATCAACCTACCTTCACCCAATAAATTTATTCGTCTACCATTTGACAAAGTAAATTCCTCAACAAATTCTCTTACTTGTCTAATATTTTTTCCAGCTAACTCATACAATGATGGAATATTAATTTCGACATTAAAATGTCCTGAATTACTTATGATAACACCATCCTTCATAGCTTCAAAATGATGTTTGTCTATTACATGCTTATCACCCGTAACAGTACACACAAAATCAGCAAATGGAGCAGCTTTCAAAAGAGGCATAACTCTAAATCCATCCATAACTGCTTCAAGAGCAGCTAATGGATCTACTTCTGTAACTATCACATTAGCTCCCATACCAGATGCACGACTTGCTAAACCTTTGCCACACCAACCATATCCACATACTACAAACGTTTTACCAGCTAACAACACATTAGTAGCCCTTACTATCCCATCTAAAGTGCTTTGTCCGGTTCCATATCGATTATCAAACAAATGCTTAGTCATAGCATCGTTAACTGCAACTACTGGAAACTTCAAAGCACCATCATTTGCCATTGCTTTCAAGCGTATTACACCAGTAGTAGTTTCCTCAGTTCCTCCTACAACATTTGCTATCTGATTAACGCGTTCTTTGTGTAAAATACTTACCAAATCAGCACCATCATCCATAGTAATTTGAGGATCATGATCTAGAGCTGCATTAATATGATTGTAATAGGTTTCGTTATCTTCACCTTTAATTGCATATACAGGAATTTCATCATGTACCACTAGAGATGCTGCTACATCATCCTGAGTTGACAAAGGATTAGAAGCACATATTACTACATCCGCACCCCCTATTTGCAAAGTCCGCATTAAATTTGCAGTTTCTGTAGTAACATGTAAACATGCCGACATTCTGATTCCTTTTAATGGTCTCTCCTTTGCAAACCTCTCACGAATTTGACGTAATACGGGCATCTCTTGTTCAGCCCACTCAATTCTATGTCTACCACCAGGTGCTAAATCAGCATTTTTTACACTATATTCCATTTACTTGACTCCTTTACGTAATAATATATAACTATATAATAATCACTTGTACAAAATATCAATTAACCAACTTCTTCACTATCATTTAATAGACTATCCAATAGACCTGCATCATCAAAATATACTCTAAATCTATCTACAAATTGACGAATAGTATAGTAGTGATTCTGTGTACCAACATTTTCTACACAATATGTAGCACATAAAGCTCCAACTTTACCACATAATTCAAGAGATAAATCTAGTGCGTACGCTCTCAAAAATCCACCTCTAAACGCATCACCAGCTCCTGTAGGATCCCTAACAATTTCTTCGGGATAACTTTCGATTTTCAAGTGACCTTCTGGAGACCATATAGATAATCCATGCTTACCATTAGTAACTACCAATAGTGTATCTTGATCGACGATATCCCGTTCCGACATACCAAGTTTATCATTGATTAAGGAAAATTCATAAGCATTAAGCATAATAAATTTTGAGCCTAATACACCCTGATACAGATCATCTGAATCCAATCTAACAATCTGTTGGCTAGGATCATAAAAATATGGTATCTGAAGTGATTTACATTCTCTAACTCGCATATTCATTGTTACAGGATCATCAGGAGATATCACTACTAAATCAGGTTTCCTTTCTAAATCCTTGATTTTCAACTTAGAAGAATAACTCATTGCACCAGGATAAAAAAAAGAAATTTGAGAGTTATCAAGATCAGTTGTAACATAAAATGAAGCAGTAAATTCATCTTGAATTTCAACTATATTGTCAGTATTTACACCACCTTCTTCCAAAGAGATCCTATATTGTTCAAAATCCCTTCCTACAGTTCCTAAAACAGATGCATTTCCACCCAACATAGCATGTGAAAATGCAATATTAGGAGCAGTTCCTCCCTGATGTAAAGTCTTACTATCTGCCAGAAAACTTATACTTATCGAATCCAAATTGTCAGGCAATAAATGATCTTTGAAATGACCAGGAAAACTCATCAAATGATCAAATGCGATTGATCCAGAAACAACTAAATCCATAATATTTATTTACTCCTTAAATACATCAGTGAAACCTAATCTATCACTTAATATAACTCTTAGAGCACGCAGTCCATCAATAGATCGTATTTTTTTACCTTGAGCATATGTGCGTGGCCTATAATTAATTGGAACTTCATGTATATGATATCCTGCTAATAACAACTTGTCCACTAGCTCAAAATCTAAATCAAAACCCTCTCCCACAAGATTCAAAGATTTCAGCACATCTGTTCGTACTAGTTTGATTGCAGTAGCCACATCTGTTAAATTACTACTATAAAGCAAATTTGTAATCCCTGTTAGAAACCTCACTCCTAAAAAAGCATGATAATAAACGTAGTTGGGTTTACCATCAATTGTTCTGGAGCCTAATACAGCTATTGCTTCATCTGTTAATGCTTTATTCAGCAAATTCGGCAA
>DBHI01000108.1 GCA_002296125.1 Anaerolineales bacterium UBA832
TTTAAAGGTTAAAACTTATAATCCTGTTGAAAAATATAAATTAGGCGATGTATTGACATTTCCTGGTTCTAGACATTTTGATGGTGAAATTCAAAAAATTAGACAAGGATACAATCCTAACTTTAGTGATTTTGAGGTTGTCGAAATTATTTGTTCGGACAATGTGACCCGTAGTTTTGTACATGGTATGCAAGAAGACTTTTTTGTTGATTTGCAAATTAATGTTGATGAAAATTTGGAGAAATTAGCAAAACAAATTGTAGAAGAGTCTGGAATTGATATAGCCGATAAGATTGTTTCTGGATTAGCAGAAGTTAGGGATCTTGTTTGTTTGTCAGATTTTTGGTTTTCATTGGATTTGTTACTGGAAATTGATGATGGTTATTTGAATTTGGTAGAGGCAGTACTGGATATTGCTGATGGACAACCATTGTCTACTATAGAAATATTAGAAAGGATCGATTTTTCTGATAATAGTGATCAAGAGCTGCTTGTTTTTTCCTTGAATTATGCACTAAATAATGACAATAGATTTGAAGACGTAGGTCTATCTGGTAAAGTATTGTGGTTTTTGACAAGAATGAAACCACCAGAACTTGCTGAAGTGGACAATTATCTGTTATGTCAAAAAATAGATGTGTCAAATGAAAAATTGTCAAACAGTATGCAATCACTGGTTAATGTGTTGTCTGATGAATTTAGTTTAACATCTAAACCACTAGATGAATTTGATAAAACTGCTTCTATTATTCTAATCTATCCTCATTTGAGAGCTGGTACATTACCATTGAATCAATCAACATCAATGATTTTTCCTTCTGCTTTAGTTTCTCCTCGTGTCAAAATGACTCTCATTGATAAACATACAGGTGCGAGCTATCCTGGATGGGTTATTCAAAAAGATCGTTTTGTCTGGGGGTTAGAGCAGTTGTATCAGAAGTATGGTGTGGTTGCAGGTACTCGTATTTCTATAGAGGTTGGCAACAATTTAGATGAAGTCACAATCAATATTAATAGACGTAAACCTGTGAAGGAGTGGGTGAAGACTTTAATTATTGATGATATGAAAATACAATTTGAAATGAAGAACAGAGAAATTGGAGTTGATTGTTTAGATGAGTCGCTCATATGTGTAGATGATATTAGTTTATTAGACAAATTTTGTCGTAGGATTTTGCAGGGTGAGTTTGCGCTAGAGGATTTGGTGGATAAATGTTTTAGAGCTTTAAAAGTTTTGATGCCTCAGGGTAATGTACATGCTGTAACATTATATTGTGCGATCAATACTATTGTTCGTGTTGTACCGGAGACAGTGTTTACAATTTTAGAAAACAATTCGAATTATATTCACGTGGGTGATGCTTATTGGAGATATGAGGTTAATTAGATATACTGAGGTTAGCGATATTATTGGTTCTAATTAAAAAGATTTTTTATACAAAAAGTTATTATGAATACTGTTTACGAGATAAATTTTGATTGGTGGAGTACACGTATAGATGAGTATGAAAATTATGTGTGGGATTTTTTGTGTGATCAACATAGACAAGAATTAGTTAATTTTGAAAGTTGTCGAGATACTGTTTTTGATTTAATTGATGTTAATACCGGATTAGTATCTTCTGTAGGTGCAGTGGAATATTATATTAGGATGCATTGTTTCGATAGTAATTGTTCTATAAAAACTGGAATGACAATGATAGACTCGATGTTTTTAGTGTTGTTTGCTAATGGCAATACTCCTATGACTGTTAAGCAGTTAGCTGCTCAAATTGGCCGTGACACTCAATCCAAAACTATTTCTCGTATGTTTAGTGGTGGTAAAATACATAAAGGTATTACTTCGAGATCAAAGTGAGTATTAATATAACAATCAAATTGTTTGCAATATTTCGTGATTTTCATCCTGGTCCTGATAAATCTCAGCCAATTATTATGACAGTAGAATACGGGACAAAGGTTAGCGATTTAGTTGATTTGTTGTGTTTGCCAAAAGATGTTTTGAGAAGTTGTTTTATTAACAATGAGTCTGTTGAGTTTGATGCAGTGTTGCAAGATTTAGATGTAGTGAGTTTGTTTCCTCCAGTTAGTGGTGGTGATATATAACATAGGATAGCTTTATGTATTTGGCATATTGATTGCACCACTTCACATATGGAGGTTGTAAATTATGGCAGACTATCTTGATTTTCCAGATATATTTTCTAGGTTTCCTAATTGGTCATTCATCTTAGTATTGATCGGAGTATTTGGAATAGTAATTAAGTTATTTCTAAAATCCGTTAAGGCGGTTATTACTCTTGCTTTTTGTTTGTTGATGGTATATCTATTAGTGAATTTGTTTTGATTCTATATATATATCATATTGTAGGGTTATTGATTTAAAGCTTCTTCACTAAACACAAACTGGTTGCCATTTGTTTCTTCTATCATATACCAAGAATTTTTGGCTTGTAGTACATATGGTTTATCATTAGTATATTCGAATTCTCGAGCACAGTTATGAAATAGACTGCCATCTAGAATCTTTTCAGGATCTAGCTTTTCAAGCTCAACAAGAATTTGCATAGCAGCAGCACCGGTTTTGTCTATGCCGCCTTGATAGATATTAGTACCTTCTTCTCTGGAGGCATTAACAGCGTTGCGTAGGATTCTATTGATTGGATCAAAAGCTCCAGTGAGTTCCGCTACTACATGTTTAGCGAAATAGTCTGCTCCTCCTTCGACCAGCCAGGGAGTATTAGTTTCTTCACGACCCAAGCTTTCTTCGAGTTGCCTACAGGATTCGTCCATTAGATCTTGTTGTAACCCATGATAAAGCTCATGTATGAAAAAGTCTTGTAAATTTATTGGGTACGTGGGATTATTAGTGTCTCTCATGTCAGGTGGTAGGCCCATCAGGATTAGTCTAGATGCTGGACATATAGTAATTTGAGTTGATGCGTCAGCACCTCTGCTAAGCCAATCACGGTACATTTCTATTTCTTCATAATATCGTACTGGGTCATCCACAATACAGGATTGATCACTAAGCCATGTTTCTATTTCATTCATGAGATAATCAATTTCATCGGGTGTAATTACTACTTTCATTGTCGCGAATGGGTGAGAGAAACCTCCTTCTTTTATAAATTCTCCGACTGGCCATAATACCATCAGGATGTCTGCTCTCCTATTAGCCATTTTAGCCTCTGAATATGAAGCCCATTCTTTCATTAAGTCAGTACTAAATTCACTGATATTTACTATTTCTATTGCACTAGGACCATAATTTGTGATTGGCGTAGGACTGTATTCTTGTTTTTGTGACTGGTATTCGTTTGAATCGACTTCTGGTAGGTTTACTGAATTGAGTATATTTTGAAGTTGTTTCAAATGCGCTTCGAAGTCACCTTCTGGTCCTGAAGTAGCTTCAAAAATTATTATGCCTGTTTGTTCATTACCAATGATTACACGCGCTTGTTGGGATTCATCTCTAAGATTACCTATACTTATATATCCTGACAGCTCATTTAATGGGTCGCGAGATTCTTCCTTGTATTCATCAGGTTCAGTGAAAAAGTCTTGTATGAAGGACTCTAGTTCTCGTATGGGTATGTCTGTAGTCGCAATCATTAGATCACCCATTGGTCCTCGGAGTTCTGTGTCGTGTTTGTGTTGGACTTTATTCCAATTGGATGGATAATTAAAAGACAAACCTGTTTTAGGGTCTGTATAAATAGTAGTATCACTGTTCTCAGGTATTGTTTTTGTCAGAATGCTTTCAGAATCTTTTTTGTTGGGATCATTGGAACCATCAAATAATGAGGTATTTTTCAGGTTTAGAGAATCAATAATGATCTGAAAGTGTTTCAAATGTTTTTCGAAATTATCTTCTGGGCCTGTGGTTGCTTCTAAGAGTATGAGGCCAGCTTTTTCGTTTCCAACAATTACTCGCGCATGTTTAGCTCCATCACGGAGACTACCTATACTCATGTATCCTGATGGATCTTGTATAGTTCTACGAGACTCTTCTTGGTAGTTAGACTCTGAGAAATATTGATTAGCGAATTGATCTAGTTCATGAAAGTTTTCGTATAAAACTTCGAAAATTACATCGCCTACTGGTCCACGTAATTCTACATAATTTTCACGTGTCAATTCTTGCCAATTTTCAGGATACATAATTGATATTTTCGATTTGTAATCCGTATAAATCGCATATTTGATTTCATCATTATCTGTTTTAATATCTTCAGTTTCTACAACAGTATCAATTGATTTAGTATGCTCTATTGATTTAGTTTCTTTTTCAACTGATTCATTTGTTGTTACTGAATCTTCACTATTACATGATGACAATAGTAGACTGAAAATGAATAGACAAATTAAATAATTTTCCTTCAAATATTTCATATTAAAATTAGTACTTGTACTTGATCTTCTTATTCTTATATTATTGTACACAAACTTAATATTCATACTTTCATAAATATTAAGAATCTTTAACATATGTTTAATGTTGATTTATTCGTAGTTGCTGTATACTTTTTGCATGTTTACTAAACAATTATCTAATATTTTGATCTCCTTCATTATCACTGATGTTGATAAACAGTCAGTAGATAGTGATAGAGTATTGGGAATTCATGTTCCCAACTTTTCCTCGTTGGTATCCTCGTTTTTGTTGAAATTGTTAATTGTTGTTGTAGGTCTTAGTATAGTTATGTAACTATAAACTATAAATCAAAAAAACATACTTTAGGAGGGTATGGCATCCGCTATAAGGCGGATTTTTTTGTTAATATATTTTCATTACTAATATACGTATTGTGTCAATATTATGTGCTTTTATAATACGATGGTAATCCTGATTGATAAGACTGTTTTTTATTTTATAGAGTACAATAATTCAAGGCGGTAGGAAATCATATTGATTTGTTAGGAGGATTTATGATAGATAAGGACAAAAAAAAGTTGCTTGATGAGAGTTTAGATATTGATAATGAAGATCAGGATTGGGAAGAAGCGGAGCTTGATGAACATACAGAGAGTTATTCAGAAGATGAACAACATCAATACAGAAGGGCTTTAGATGATAGTTAATGGGTGATTATTTGCTTGTATCTATTAAGATTTTGCAATGTTACAAAAAATGTGTAAATTGATATACTAAATCTTTAGATTGTCTATCAATATTGGTGTAATTATGAGCCTTTTTTCTGAAAATATTTTGTCTCTTGGTACTGAGAATGCTTTTAAAATGGGTCAGCATATTCTTAAAGCAGAAGATAAATTGGGGTCAGTTACTAAGTTGAATTTGGGAGAACCTGATTTTCCTTTGCCTATCCATATTAAGGATGAGATTAAACGACAGCTAGAAGCAAACAATACTCATTATTGTGATCCAAAAGGTTTGTTAACGTTAAGAGAGGCTGTCGCGGAAAATGTTTCTCAAACACGAAAATTGGATGTTGATCCTGAGAGAGTTGTAGTTTTTCCAGGAGCTAAACCATCGATTGGTTTTGTACAGCAAGCATATTGTTCTAAGGGTGATGAAGTTATTTATCCTAGTCCTGGTTTTCCAATATATGAATCGTTTATTAAGTATGTAGGTGCTACACCAGTACCTATGCATTTGCATGAAAGTAACGGTTTTGTTTGGTGTCCAGAAAAATTCGCATCACTAATCACTCCAAATACTAAGATTATATATTTGAATTCTCCCTCCAACCCTACTGGTACAGTATTGTCATACGAACAAATAGAAGAAATTGCTGAAATAATTTGTAGACTTTGTTCGAAAGAGGTTAGAGTATATTCTGATGAAATTTACGAGAAAATTTTATTTGATGATAATGAACATGTGTCTATTGCATCAATGCCAGGATTAGAGGATAGAACAATTATTTCAAGTGGATTTTCAAAAACTTATGCCTGGACTGGTGGTAGGATTGGTTATGCTGTATTTCCTACGACAAAAGAAGCTGAGGTATTTAAAAATTTGAATATCAATTATTTTTCATGTGTTAGTCCTTATAATCAAGAGGCAGCTAGAGTTGCTATCAATAGTCATTTGTCAGAAAAATATGTGTCTGAAATGGTATCTATATTCCAAAAAAGGAGGGATATTATTTGGGATATTTTTGCTGGATTAAATGGTGTTTCCTGCAATAAACCAGGTGGTGCATTTTATCTTTTTCCAAATATTGGTGACGTTTGTGAGGATTTAGGCATTCTTGATTATTATGAACATATGTTTAAAGTTGATAGATCTTGTATGTCACCATCTGGATTATTTCAAAATTTTGCACTTTATCATCATGGTGTAGCAGTTTTGGACAGATCTTCATTTGGTCAATTAGGTTCTGATAATGAGCATTTTATACGGGTGTCGATTGCAGCTGATTTACAGGTTTTGGAAGAAGGTATAGATAAACTGTCGAATGCTATGGTGGACAAGAACGGCATGAATATTTTTTTAGATGAGCGTCCTGATTGTAATTTGTTTCCAGAGTAATCTGTAGGGCAGAATACTTTGGAATAGTGGAAGTATTGTTGGTGTAATGTTTGTTTATATTTGCAAATGAATAAATTTATTTTTGGTGTAGAATAGTATAGTGAGTAGAGTATAATTATTGAAGTGTGTAAAGTGATGTCAGAACAAAATTTTGGCTTTGATACGAGGCAAGTACATGCGGGCGCCCGTCCTGATCCGTATACTGGTGCTCGGGCTGTACCTATTTTCCAGACAACAAGTTATGTGTTTGAGGATGCAGAGTCTGCTGCTTCTTATTTTGATTTGAAAGAATATGGAAATACATATTCTCGTATCATGAATCCTACTGTGGCTGCTTTTGAGGAGAGAATTGCTAGTTTGGAAGGAGGTTGTGGTGCAGTAGCTTTTGCTAGTGGTATTGCGGCACAATCAGCTGCTTTGTTTACTACGTTAGAGCCTGGTGATCATATTGTGTCATCATCAGTCATTTATGGGGGTACTGTCAATCAGTTTAATAACCAACTGGGTAAAATGTCTGTTGAGGTGAGCTGGGTTGATCCTGATGATTTAGATGCTTGGAAAGAAGCAATTCAAGATAATACTAAATTGTTTTATGGTGAAACTATCGGCAATCCGGCAGGAAGTATTTTGGACATTGAGACAATTGCTAGTATTGCGCATGATGCTGACATACCGTTGATGGTTGACAATACGTTTGCCACGCCTTATTTGTGTAGACCAATTGAGTGGGGTGCTGATATTGTTGTTCATTCTGCCACTAAGTTTATTGGTGGTCATGGTACTAGTATTGGGGGTGTGGTAATTGAATCTGGGAAATTTAACTGGTCTAATGGTAAATTTCCAATTATTTCAGAGCCATCTAGAGCTTATCATGGTCTCAAATTTCATGATACGTTTGGCATGTATGGTTATTTAATGAAGTTACGTGCAGAAACATTGCGTGATTTAGGTGCATCTATGAGTCCAATGAATGCGTTTTTGTTTTTGCAAGGCTTAGAAACTTTATCGCTTCGAATGGATCGACATGTTCATAATGCTCAAACAATTGCTAAATATTTAAACAATTGTGATGTAGTAAGAGATGTTAGATACCCTGGAACTGAAGGTAGCAAATATAAACCTTTAGTGGAAAAGTATTTACCTAAAGGTGCTGGAGCAATATTTTCATTTGATCTAAAGGGAGGCCGTAATGCTGGAAAGGAGTTTATCAGTCAATTAACTCTTTTGTCACATTTGGCTAATGTAGGAGATACAAAGAGTTTGATTATTCATCCTGCTAGTACTACTCATCGACAATTAAGTGATGAAGAACTTGCAGCTTCAGGAATAGATCAAGGTACAATTAGATTATCAGTTGGTATTGAAAATGTTGAAGACCTTATTTGGGATTTAAAGAAAGGTATTACTAGAGTGACAGATATGAATAATGACGGCAATTATGAATCTTAAATTTGATGTATCAAAATATCAGGATAAATGTATTATTCAAAAAGTTCTTCATCACGCTAAAATCATAGCTGTTGTAGGTCTTTCGAGTAATGTTTTAAGAGCAAGTTATTTTGTTGCTGCATATCTTCAGAAGAATGGTTACAGAATTATTCCAGTCAATCCTCGTGAAACGGAAATATTAGGTGAGAAGTGTTATGCATCTTTGGTTGATGTTCCAATAGCTATCGATGTAGTCAATGTTTTTCGGGCTCCAGATTTCTTGCCTGATATAGCTGCGGATTCTGTAAAAATTGGTGCAAAAAATTTGTGGTGTCAATATACTGTTGTCAATAAATTAGGTGGTCAGATTGCAGAAAAAGCAGGTTTGTCAGTTGTAATGGATTTGTGTATGAAAGTTGAACATGCACGCTATATGGGAAGGATGCATTGGTTAGGATTTAATACTAATCGTATTACTTCATTACGTGGTCCAGTGAAATAAAATTTTTTGCCCATGTATTTGTTACTAATTGTTGGTTGATTAATTGTATTTACTTAGAAATGTTAGACAAAGTATATATTTAATATGCCAATAGTCGCCCATAGTTCACTTCCTGTATTTGATAAATTACGAGATGATGGTCAAACAGTATTAACGTTGAATATTGCTAATCAACAGAATATACGTGAATTACATATAGGTTTGTTGAATTTAATGCCTGATGCAGCATTACGTGTAACTGAAGAACAATTTGTTAGGTTAGTGGGAAGCTGCAATCAGATTGCGCAACTTTTTGTCCATCCATTTTCTGTTAGTGGTTTGCCAAGAAGTAAAGAATCTCAGGATTACATAGATAGATACTATATGGATTTTCAAGAAATTAGACGTTGCGGATTGGATGCTTTAATTATTACTGGTGCTAATGTTTCCAATCCTGTATTGATAGATCAGGAGTTTTGGAAACCATTAGAGCAGGTTTTTAGTTGGGCATTAGAAAATGTAACGTCAGTATTGTGTTCATGCTTAGCAACGCATGCATTATTGAAAATGCTGTATGATATTGATCGTTACAAACTGCCAAAGAAGTGTTGGGGTGTTTTTGACCATGTTATAACAAATCCTAAGCATCCTATATTAAAGGATATTAATACTCGATTTGATGTTCCGCACTCGCGCTACAACGCGGTTAATCGTGACAGTTTAGAGTCAGCCGATTTGAGCGTTTTAGTAGAGACTGTTAATGGTGACGTACATATGGCGGTAAGTCCAGATCAGTTTAGGGTCATATATTTTCAGGGTCATCCTGAATACTATACTATGAGTTTGTTGAAAGAATATAAGCGAGAAATTGATCGTTACTATAATGATGAATTGAATAAATATCCAGTGGTTCCATCAAATTATTTTAGTGAAGATGCTGTTGGTATTATTGAGCAGTATAAAGACAGTGTTATGAGTGCTAAATCTACTGACAAATTGTTGCCACAATTTCCAGAATCTGAATTACAGATGCATATACATAATACTTGGAGAGAAGCTGGAAAATCTATTTTTAACAATTGGTTAGGACTTATCTATCAGTTGACAGATTTGGATCGCAAAGTACCTTTTTTAAACGATGTGGATCCAAATAATCCTTTGGGTATCTTATAGTATGGGTTTAGATGTCTGGTGTGGTTTATGCACTAGTGGTACAATTTTATATTCTATTCCTGCCCCTGTAGCTCAATTGGATAGAGCAGCGGACTTCTAATCCGCAGGTTAGAGGTTCGAGTCCTCTCGGGGGTACTGTAATTTTGTCTATTGTCTGATTATTGTATAGGTTATATTGTAAATGCCTAAAATAGTTACTAGAGAACAAATGTATATTATAGAGTTAGAGGCTTCTGAGCTAGGACTATCATATACAGATATGATGGAAAATGCTGGTATAGCAGTCTGTGAAACTATTACCTCCAGATTTGAAGATATTACAGATGTTAATGTAATTTTAGCGATTGGTCCTGGAAACAATGGGGGAGATGGTTTAGTAAGTGCAAGATTACTTGCTGCTTTTGGTGCACATGTTAATGTTGTTACTGTGATTGATTCAAATAATAACGTTGAAAATTTTGAAAAAGCGATTAACGCTGGTGTTGAGGTTGTCCAAATAGATTTAGATGATAATTTGAATGTTTTGAAAGATAAAATTGCAGAAGCAGACGTTTTTGTTGATGCTGTTTTTGGTATTGGAGCGCGAGTTCCTTTGGATGACCACGTTGTCAAATTTTTTTCAACAGTATCTGATATTTTGGATCATCATGATATTCTTTGTGTGGCTGTTGATTGTCCTTCCGGTATGGATTGTAACACAGGTGAGGTTGATGATAATGTTCTAGAAGCTGATATTACTGTAACATTTGGAGCAGCAAAAATAGGGCATTTTTTGTTCCCAGGAGCAGATGTTGTTGGTGAGTTAGTTTTAGCTGATATAGGATTGCCTATCAACTTGCCAGCATTGGAAGCGATTGATTTAGATTTAGCTGTTGATGATGAGATTTTAGACTTATTGCCTGACAGACAATCTAATTCTCACAAGGGCACATATGGAACTACCTTAGTAGTTGCTGGTTCTACAAACTACTCTGGAGCTGCATATTTAGCAGCAGCTGGTGCTTACAAGATGGGTTCAGGTTTAGTTACAGTTGCTATTCCACATGAAATTTATCCAATAGTTGCATCACTATTACCAGAAGCTACTTCTGTGATTTTACCAAGTTATATGGGTGTAATTGCGGAATCGGGAGCAAAAATTGTTCACGAATTGTTAGATAAGGTAGGTACATTGTTATTGGGGCCAGGTTTAGGAACAGAGAGCAGCACATTAGGTTTTTGTAATAATTTGTTTGCATCAGATAAAAGCAATAATTACTTGGGTGGTTTGGGGTTTAATGTTTCAAATAATAGTGATGATTCTGGTGGCATTGATTTAGATGAATGGCCATTTGTAGTTGTTGATGCTGATGGATTAAAGTTATTGAATGAGATTGATAAGTGGTACTTACTATTGCCTAAAAATAGTGTTCTTACTCCACATCCAGGTGAAATGTCTGTTCTTACTGGTTTGACAATAGATGAAATACAGTCAGATAGAGTGTCTATAGCTAGAGAATATTCTATGAAATGGAATCATGTGGTAGTTTTAAAGGGTGCCTACACTGTAGTAGCTAATCCCAATGGACATGTTATGTTACATCCTTTTGCTACGTCTGCATTAGCTTCCGCAGGTACTGGAGATGTTTTAGCAGGTATGATTTCAGGTTTGCTTTCACAAGGCATGGAACCATACCAAGCTTCGGTTCTTGGTGTATTCTTACATGGATTATCTGCAGAATTGTGTATGATGCTATATGGAGATTCACATAGCATCATGGCTAGTGATATTCTAGCCATGATACCTGAAGCTATTACTAGTCTAAAGCAATAAAGTTTTTGTTAATCTACGGGGTCTTTACTTTTTTTTGATACACTTCGTTTAGCCTTTTTAGTTGCAGTCTTTGCAGCTTCACGTACTATTTCTTCCGCTTTATTGCGCATTTCGGAAGCTATTACATTGGCTTTGTTTTTACTATCTTCTGCCGCATTTTGTGCTATTTCTTTGGCATTATACCAAGTATTACTACCTTGTTCTTTTATGTCGAGACCTTTTTGTCGGATCTGATTACGTGTTTCTTCACCGCTTTGTGGTGCTAGTACTAATGCTGTTAGAGCTCCTATTAATCCACCAACAACTAAACCTGAAAAAAAAGCTCCAAACCCATTTTTATTTTCTGACATTATATACTCCTTTGTACTTGTGCATGATTACTTTTTCTTTGGTATGAATATGCTCAATAGACTTGTAAATTTTTTGTAATTGCCGAATACTTTGGCTAAAGGTTTTATAGCATTGGACTGTATTAAATGAACAGTTTCTTGAATAGTGGTTATTGTTTCACTTGTTTGTTCCATGATTGGTCTTATGTCTTCTTGAATTAGGCGGATATATTTAGTTATTTGTATAATAGCAATAATAATGGTTATACCTATTATTATTGCTTCTATTGTTAGAATAATGATCATAAAGTCACGAATTAGTCTTGTGGTTTGTGGGTTTCTAAATAAAACAATTCCTAATACCGTTAAGATTGCTAATATCAATGCAAACACAATACTAATTATTAATATTAGTTTACAACCACCGTTATTTTTTGAGTTTTTGTGTGGATTCATTGGAATGATTATAACATAGAAAGAAATAGAGTACTCTGTGTTGCAGGTTACTCTATTTCTTTCTATGTATATGTTTTCTATCTTATCTCTTAGATATCTGTGTTATTAGAGTTGTTGTTTTGTACCAACCAGTGTGAGAATACTAGCGCTAATATTGATCCGATGGTAGCCATTCCTGCATTTAATGGTCCAATTGCATAAAGTGATGTTTCTGTTGATGAGCTAATATTATGTCCTATAGCAAATCCCATCCAGCTAGCGATTAAATACAATATGAGTTTGTTGGATGTACCACCCATATATAAATGAAATGCACTACCATATAATGTAGACAATATTATGCTAATAAGATATGCTGGTGTAGTCATGTTATGATAATACCTCCACCTAGGCATGAATCATTTTGATAAAATACTGCAGCTTGTCCAGGGGTAATATCGTTTATTGGTTTATCAAGCTTTATATTAAGTTCCTTATCATTCTTTGGTAATATCCAAGCAGATATAGCCCTAGCAGTATATCTCAATTGTACCTTAGCTCGGAAGTTTTTATGTATAGGATCTCCACTGATCCAGTTGACTTTATTAACAGATAAATGATTTTTACCTAATTTGCTATGTTTATCAACAATGAGTGTGTTGGTCGACATGTTTTTTTCTAATACATATAATGGTTCTTTTGCTGAAATACCTATTCCTTTTCGTTGTCCAATGGTATACAGAGGTAGTCCTTTATGGTCTCCAATCTTTTCACCTTTACTATTAGTTATTGGTCCTGGTTTCATCGATTTTGGAGCG
Source organism: Anaerolineales bacterium UBA832 (assembly GCA_002296125.1). Taxonomy (GTDB): domain Bacteria; phylum Chloroflexota; class Anaerolineae; order Anaerolineales; family UBA11657; genus UBA11657. The sequence goes on from DBHI01000108.1 coordinate 12,977, forward strand.
TATTGATGCATGAATCTTCGATAATTTCTATCTGCTAGAAAACATAAATCCTGACTTTCTTGTCGTTCTGCTACAGGAAGATCAAATTGTTTTGCTAAGTCTCTAATTTTATTTTTCGTGTATTTGCCTATTGGAAAAAGAGTGTGTTTGAGTTCTTTTTGACCTATCATACTAAGTGCATATGATTGATCTTTATTTTGGTCAGATCCTCGTAACAAGAACCATTTGTCACCTCGTTTGTCTACTCTGGCATAATGACCAGTAGCTAAATGAGATGCACCCATTGCAAGTGATTTTTCTAACAAATGTCCCCACCGTATGTTTTTATTACATTCTAAACACGGATTAGGAGTAACACCTGAGCTATATTTGTCAATAAAAAAGCTGACCACTGATTCATGAAAGACATTTTTGGCATCCAGTACGTAAAATGGTATATCAAGCATGGCAGCTACTTGCCTAGCTCGTGTTATTGATTCTGGACTACAACATCTATTTTGTCCATTTGTCGATTGTCCAGGTTCACTCCATAGCCTTAGCATTATTCCAAAAACATCATATCCTTGGTTTTTTAATAGAGCAGCTGCTACAGAACTATCTACTCCTCCGCTCATGCCCACTGCAATTTTTTTTGTCATGACTAAGGAGTTCCTCTCATTTTTGAAATAATTTTAGGAAGCATTGTGATAACGTAGTTTACCTGATCTTGATTAGTATTTCGTCCTATACTAAGTCTTAGTGATCCCAGTGATAAATTAGATGATAATCCAATGGCTTGTAATACTATAGAAGGTTCAGGATTACCTATTTTACATGCTGATCCTGAACTGGCAGCTATATCATATATGTCTAGATTCATGATTAGTTCATTGCCATCAATATTATCAAAAACAAAACTTGCATTATTAGGTAGTCTCTGTTTTTTGTGACCAGTAATATAACAATCTGGTATTTCTTGTAAAATAGTATCAATAAGTAAATTACGTAGTTGTGTCATCTTGATAGTATCATCCTTATATCTAGACATACTGATTTCAAGTGCTTTTGCCATTCCTGCAATTAATGGTACATTTTCAGTACCAGCTCTGAGTCCATTTTCTTGTGAACCACCTGTTTGGGTTGATCGAAATGGTATGTTACGCTTAATGTAGAGGGCGCCTATTCCTTTAGGACCATAGAATTTGTGCCCACTGATTGACATTAGGTCGACTCCTAAACTCTTTACATCTAATATTAATTGTCCTGCAGCTTGAACAGCATCTGTATGGAATAATATATTAGATGCTTTTGTTATTTCACTTAGTTTGGATATAGGTTGAATAACACCAATTTCATTGTTGGCATACATGATTGACACTAAAATAGTATTTTCTTTTATTGCATTTGCTAGATCGTGAGGTTCAACAAGACCGTATTGATTTACAGGAAGAATTGTAAGTTCAAACCCATATTTTGTTTTTAAGTCATGAGCAGTATTCATTATTGCGGGATGTTCTATTGAAGATATTATCATATGATTATTTTTATTTCGGTGATAAGCTTCTAGAGCTATACCGCGAAGGGCAAGATTGTCGCTTTCTGTACCACTAGATGTAAAGATAATTTCATCAGTTTCACAATTTAATGATTTCGAGATTGTTTCTCGGGAAGAATGAAGGATGTATTCACTTCTTTGTCCCCAATGATGAATTGAAGATGGATTACCATATTCAGTTGTAAACAGAGGAATCATAACTTCTAATACTTCAGGATCTACTGGCGTAGTAGCAGCATGATCCATATATATACGTTTATTCATTTAGTGTTTCACCTAGTGTTCTATAGCTGGAATCCTTGTTGTGCTGGTATTACCTTGTGCTCTAAATCATCTACAAAATCTAGCAATCGTGATTCAAGATTATGCCAATCATCACTTTCTAGGATTTGTTGAATTTTTTCTTTGGTGTCAATAGTACCTGCTGTAAGAATTTGTGAACAATTACCATACAATGTATACCACGCGTCTGTGGGTTTGATACCCATTTTGGTAATGCTTGGTACAAATTCTCTTACAATAAAGTCGAAATATTCTTGTTCAAGATTAGGTTTAATATTCCAAGTCAGGATGATTTTTACCATTTTTCGGTGTTACTCAATATTATGATGTGACAAATGAACATATGAATTAGCTTTTGGGTTCAAGAATTACAACTTGTGTTTCATCAGGTAGACTCGATTTTGTAACTTTAATGCTAGTTTCAGCAGTTGGTCTACTGAGTCCCATTTCCTTCAAGAAACGACTTAAGGGATCTAACTTTGGTTTGAGTTTTGGGACTTTATAGTGCATTGGTACTACTATTGCCGGTTCAATTATGCTGATTATTTCTGCTGCTTGAGCTGCATTCAGGCCTTGTCCACCACCTACAGGAACTAGAAGTACATCTACAGTACCTAATGCTTCGATGTGTGTTTGTGATGGTATATTGTTTATATCACCTAAATGACATACATTTGCCGATTCATATGCAATCAAATAAGCAGTATTAGACTGTATCTGATCTACCTTATCTTTATTGTTGGAGGTGTTGACACCAGTAATAAATGCACCACCAATTTCATATTCTCCTGGTCCAGTAATAATGCGTGCACCTTTGATTATCTTAGTGTTACTATGTCCAGGTGCCTCATGGCTTACAGTGACAACTTCCGCTTTTATCTTTGGTTCAGTTAATCCTATTTTTTTGTTATAAGGATCTGTAACTACTGATGCTGAATTACGTTCAGTAATTCTAAAGCATGAATATCCGTACCATGTAATTTCCATTGTTATTTACTCCTAATCATGATTATACCATTTCGATGTTTTCTATAGTTGTGTAAGTTGTATAATTCTGTAAAACAAACATTGCCTTCAAAATATATCTGGAGTAACGTGTGATGAAATTAGTTTACAATGTTATTGTTTTTAGCATTTCTATTATATTTGCTGTGTCTTGCAATGGTAGTAGTCAAGTTGTTTCTGATCCTCTACCAACTTTTGTGCCACCAGGCATTAGATTGAACCCATCAGTTGATAAAGACACAAAAGTTGCATTGAAGGTAGAGAAAAATTTGGGTGTAATTGCTAATTACAATTTTGATGTCTCATTAGATTATGTAGGACATCGTATACAAGTTACACAACTTATTGAGGTATTGAATCCAGGCCCAGATGTTTGGAATGAATTGGTTTTTTATTTACCGAAAGACTTGCAATCAGATAGATTTGTACTGAGCACTGTTGGTATACAGGATGGGATTGAATCATCTGCTACTCAGATGCAAGTAACAAAAGATGGTTTTCTTGTATTTCAATTATCTAAATATATTGAACCTAATCAATCTCGTATAGTTACGATTACATATGGTTTAGAAGCGCTGCAAGTTGATTTACAATCTTTAAGTCCAATTGGTGATGTTGGTTATAGTGAAAACGTTCTTCAATTTGTGCATTGGTATCCCATTTTAGTGCCATACAAACCTGGTGTGGGTTGGATTAGATGGTCTAATATAAATTCTATTTGGTCAATTTTGACGGAAATTAGTGACTATAATTTGTTGGTAAGATCTCCTGAAGGGGTGCTTGTAGCTAGTGGTGGTCCTTCGGAGCGTAGGGGGAACGAGTGGTATTTTGTGATGCAAAATGTACGACATATTGCATTTAGTGCTAGTCCCAACTATGAATTGAAAACACGCACGACTGCTGGTGTAACTATATATCTTTTTCATTTAATAGGTGATGGTTTTGCCGGTGATGCTGTCCTCAATGCAGTTAGTAGATCATTAGTGATGTTTAATGACAGATATGGATATTATCCCTATACTAGTCTTGTAGTTGCACAAAACCATTATCGTTCAAGTATGGCTTCGGGCGGAATATTACTACATTCAGGATCTGGTTTTGATACTTATAGTGGTCAACCTGATTCTTTATTAACAGTTCTTGTACCATTAACTCTTTCTGAGATTTGGTGGGGTCAACTAGTAGGATATGATCGTATTGTTGAACCATGGATTGGTGCATCTTTGGCAATGTATTCTGAATATATGTACTATGAAGAATATTTTCCAGAATTAACAGAATGGTTTTGGACAGATCGGATAGATTACTGGAATCCACAAGGTAGTTTAAATAGTACTGTTTATGAAATTAATAATAAACAGAGTTTAATGCAGAATACTTATCGTATAGGAGCTCGTTTTTTACATGAAGTGAACAACAATATAGGAAGTAGTGCTTTTCGTAGTTTTACGAGGGATTTATATAGAAATAACGCGTTTAGGATGTTGGATACTCAGACATTTTTTGATATGTTGGCTAAATATCTTGGGTCTGATACAAACAGTATAAAAATGCGTTATTTTGATGAAAATATTGTTATACCTACATTGTCACCTCCTTTAACACCTATTTTTGATCTTAGTCAATCACCTACTGCTACGCCTGTTCAAAGGATTCATGAGGTAATTTCTGGTGATACTTTGGTAAGTATTTCAATCCAATATGAGGTACCTATGCAAATGATAATTGATAGAAATCGGATAAGTGATGCATCACAAATTGTTGTTGGTAGTAGATTAATTATTCCTTACCCTTAAAACTAACAATTACTAACGATTTATTTGTCTTTTTGAAGAAGAGGTGATATTTCATCCCAGATCTGGGGACTCGATGTAGCTAGAGTAGGTATAGCAGTGTTCATATAATCAATATTGTTTCTAGTGGGGAATAGAGGTTGATCTTTTATTGCATCAATTTTTCCTCCTGCTTCTTTGATTATCAAGTATGCACCTGCTATATCCCATATTTTTGGTTTTGGTAAAATGCTAAATATAGCATTACCATTTGCAACCAAATATAGTTCATATATTGTGGATCCAAATGTGCGTCGTTTAGCTCCTAAACTATTTTTAATATTATAGTGGCGTTCAGTTCCTGAAGTACATGTAAATATTGAAGAACGGTTTATTGTAAGGAATTGTTTAGTTGAAATTGGTCTGTCATTGACAAATGCACCTTGACCAATAGATGCATAGCATAATATATCTAATATAGGGAAGTTTAATACTGAAATAGAAGGGATTCCATTGATTAATTTTGAGATTGATACTCCCCATATTGGTAATCCTTGGCTGTAGTTGGTGCTTCCATCAAGCGGATCGACTATCCATAAATTGTTTACATGTGATTTGAAGTCACGTGTTGATTCCTCACTGAGAATATTATCTGTTGGATAATTGTAATGGATTTGCTCGTAGATAAATTCGTCAGTTTCTTTGTCAGCTCTAGTGAAAGTTGTACCATCTATTTTTGTGCTTATATAGTCATTGTGTGATAATTCAGTGATTAGTCGTCCTGCTTTTAATGCTAATGCTTTAGCAAAAGTTAGGTTTTCTTCAAGTTTTTGTTTGTGATCAGTTTGCATGATATGTCTCACATTTTTATATAGTACTACTAAGTTGATTATCTTTTCCTATCAATGTGACATTACTACACCAACTGGATACAGAGTATCAGTGACTTGAATTGTAGGTTTATGATACTCTAAAACGTCTTCTAGACGTCTATAACAATGAGGAGACTCATCAGGACTTCCACCTTCTAGGTGAATGTTTTTATCTTTCATCCATTTATGCATCATATTGTATGAAATTGTACCTCCTATTCTTTTACCGCTTCTATACTTTCCTGCAGCTTTTGTACGAGATATAACTCTTCCTGCTCCGTGAATAGTACTATGTAGAGCTTTTTTGCTTTCTAAAGAATCTAATCCTTTTACAATTACTGATATGTCACCCATGCTACCTCCTATAAAACATTTTTGTTGGGGGTGAGCAGGAGTGGCTCCTTTGCGTACAATCCATAGGTGTTTATGATTATGTTTTTCATACCACGCATAGTTATGATGATTGTGGATTTCTTCTAAGATATTTGCTCCTAACATAGAAGTTATTTTGTTGCATACCCAGTTACGTCCGGCATAAGCATATTTACCTGCAAGTTTCATGGCAGCAAGATAATCTTGGGCGAGATTATCATTTACGTCTAATACTACTGGATAAATATCGTTGGGTTTTCCGCCGGCTGCTTTAATGTAATGAGTAGCAATTTGGTATCCTAATCCTCGAGAACCAAAATGTACACCTAGCCATATTCTATTCTTGTTGTCTACGAAAAGATCAACGTAATGGTTTCCTCCACCTATAGTACCTAGTTGATTAGCAGCCAATTTTTTCCATTTTAGTAGAGGTTTGATTTTCCATGTATTATCATGAAATAAGTCATGCTCTGGTGCATTTTTGTTAGTCCCACCAACACCAAAAGAGATGTTTTTTGTTATATCTTTTAGAATTTTTGAAATATTATTGCGGATTTCTTCTGCTGATATATCAAGACGTACTGCTTTGTTTCCACATGCGATGTCATATCCTACTCCTGTTGGTGAAATTGCATCTTCATACGCTATGATACCGCCTATTGGCTGTATATATCCAAGATGATGGTCAGCCATTAAGGCACCGGAAACTGCTCTTTCATGTTCTAAGCAATTTTTGAGTTGTGCAACAGCATTAGTGTTTGGGATACCCCAAACGGGTATAGATTCATGTAAAACAAAGGTCATGATGTGAGAATTTTATCTTAATTGAATTACTTCAATTATGGAGTATCCCTATTAATCATTCGAGGATAAGGGCTAGTTTCTCGTATATGATCAACACCACATATCCATGAAACAGTACGTTCTATTCCCATTCCAAATCCCGCATGTGGAATGCTGCCAAATTTTCTTAAGTCTAAATACCAGTTGTAGTTTTCAATAGGTAGGTTATGATCCTTAATTCTGTTTACAAGAGTATCGTAATCATGTATACGTTCTGAACCACCTATAATTTCTCCATATCCTTCAGGTGCTAGAAGATCAGCTGAATAACATACTTCAGGTCTGTTTTCAACCTCTGGCATGTAGAATGCTTTCACTTCGGTAGGGTAGTGCGTGACAAAAATGGGTTTGTCGTATAATTTTGTTAGTGCAGTTTCGTGTGGTGCGCCAAAGTCATCACCCCACTCAATATCGATGAGTGTTTTTTCATCTGTATCATCTTTTTCAGTTTTGATTTGGATAAGTTTTTGAATGGCGTCATCATAGGTTATCCTGGGAAAAGGAGGAACGACACGTTTTAGTTTATTAATATCTCTTTTAAGTATTTCTAGTTCATTTGTACATTGATTTATACATGATTGTACTATGTGACTAACAAACTGTTCTTCTATTTCTAATAATTGCACTAGATCACAATAAGCAATTTCAGGTTCTACCATCCAGAATTCTGTAACATGTTTACGAGTTTTAGATTTTTCCGCTCTGAAAGTTGGTCCAAATGCATATACCTTTCCAAATGACATAATATTAGCTTCATTGTATAGTTGACCTGTTTGAGATAAATATGATGTCTTACCAAAATAGTCCAGTTCAAATAGTGTGGATGTACCTTCCGCTGCAGCAGGTGTAATTATTGGTGTTGAAATTTCTAAAAAGCCGTTTTGGTCTAACCATTCTCGTGCTGAGCGCATTACACATGCTCTTATTCGGAGTATTGCCCATTGACGGGGTGCTCTTATCCATAAATGTCTTCGGTCCAAAAGGAAATCAACACCATGATTTTTTGGGGTAATAGGGTATTCATTAACAGATTGTAATATTTGAATGTTAGTGACTCCTATTTCGAATCCCCCAGGTATTCCAGGAGCTCTTTCATCTTTGCGAACAACTCCTGTAATTAGGACAGAAGACTCTTGAGTGAGTTGTTGTGCAAAATCAAAAACCTTGTTACTTACATCATTTTGAAAAACTACGCATTGCACAATCCCTGTGCCATCTCGCAATTGGATAAAATTTATTTTTCCTTTACCAGTTTTGTTGTGAATCCATCCTTGTACTATTATTTCTTTGTCAATATATGCAGAAATATCGTTGATTTGAATGATCATTTTATTTTCTCTGAACTTATATATATAATTATAATCATATTATTTATTGTTAATCAATTTTAGTCTATCTTTTATTGATTTTGGCAGTAAATCAAGCATCAGACGTTTTTCATGTTGATTGAATACATCAACATATAATACTATGGAAAGATACGAGAATATACCTATTATAATACTTAACAAAATGCTTATTCTTGATAACGTAATGATTACAGTAACCAATAATGTTGCTGCCATGAGTATTCGTCCAAACAATTTACTAAATGGTGTAGGACTTAGTTGTTTGTAAACTGTGGATTGAAATAATATTCCAAGTAGTAGTTCTGATAAAATTGTTGAAATAGCAGCAGCATAGAAACCATATATAGGTATGAAAATTATATTGACTACAATATTAAATATTGTGGCTATAAGGAATGCGTTAGTCAACTTTCGTACTTGATTGATTGCAACTAATAGATAATTTGTAACGCTATTGATCCATCCGAAAGGAATTGACCAGACCATGATTTGTAGAGCTATTGCTCCTGTTGGAAGGAATTCTTCGCCTCCTAGAATGGTTATAAGAAACGGTGCTAGTGTGCTAGTTATTATGGCAATAGGAATTGCTATTACGAAAAGTAACTTGATCGCAAAATGATAGGTATTTATTAGCGACTTTTTATCTGTGTTAGCTTGTTGACTCATTAGTGGAAATATTGCAAAAGTAAAAAACGATGGAACAATATTAAATGCTTCAATAAATTTATATGCAGTACTATAGCGACCTACTTCTGATTGTCCACGCATAGTTCTAATCATTGGAATATCTACTTTAAAGAATAAGGTAGCTAACAAATGATTTATCATAAGAGGGAAAGATTCACTAACCATTTGTTTTTGAAGATCCAGGTTAAATTCTGTTTGTGGTTTGAAAAATAGTTTTCTAATAATAACTATAAGAGCTGTTAAGGTTAATATATTTACAATGATGCTGGCACCAGCAAGCCCAACAAATCCATATCCTAATATGAGAGCGATTAATCCCAGTATGACTTTTAAGATAGTGCTAAAACTACTAATTGCAGCTGGATATTCAGCTTTTTCAAATGCGTAGAATACAGCTGTGATTCCAGTAGATATGGTTGAAAATAACATACCAATACTCAGGAGTACAATTGCTAAAATGGTATTTTGACCTAGTAGTCCTGAATTAATTTCATAAAGATAAATTACTCCTAGAAAGATTGGCATCGTTATTAATAACAAACCAATTCTCAAAATAGTACTATTTGCAAAAAATTGGTTGATATTGGCGAGATTTTTTGATGCTTCGCGTGTTAGCCAGGTGTTGAGACCAAAGTTTGCCCAAATTTCAAGCCAACCAACTAGTACTATTGCTGTTGCATAATTGCCTGCTTCAGCTGGACCTAGCATTCTTAGGTAAAACATGGCAAATATGAAATCTACACTGCGATTGAGTAAGTTAAATCCCATAGGGGCTATGCTATTTTTTGCTATAGTATTGAGTCGAGATAATCTTTTGTTCTTATAAGATATATGCCAAATCCATATAAAAAACAAAATTATCAGTGAAATAATAGAGATTGCTGAAATTACACTTCCTATTCTAAAAGATAATGGGCTATATATTAATCTGATTGTATGTGATCCTTTTTCGAGAGGAATTGCTCTAAAATTACCGTGTGCTCTCAGTATTATTGATTTTGTTTCTGATATTTGCTGAGTATTTTGGACATATGCTTGCCATCCATTATCAAAAGAATCTGTAATTACTACGTAACCGGGTTGAGACATTTCAGTGTATATTTCAAGTTTGTTAGACTTAGTAGAGGTAATTTTTGCTTTACCTATATTACAATCTGTTCGATTTGATGTGTTAGAGGAATTGCTATTGCTAATATTGTCTGCAGATTCTAGGACTAGAAAATGGTGTGGATCGTATTCTGTCAAATCAAGATCATTATTATGATTGAATACAATACAACTTTCTGGTAGTGTGTATACCCTTGGTAAGACTTTGTTGTTTTCATAGATAAACAATTCGTTTTCATATATTAGTGTGAATTTTTCCGAGTTGTCAATGTTTTGATTTGTAACAATATATTTCACATTTAACAAATCGAGTAGTGGCGAGTGCAGACCTTTCCAAGTGGTGATTGGTGATATTCTATTATATTGAAGAAGGTTTTGTGGTTCTATTAAGTTCATATAATCAACATATTGTTTTGGTATGATAGAGTCATATCCTCGTATGTCTTTCATTCTAAAAAGCCAAGCTGAATTCGCATTAAGTATTTTGTCTCCATTTGGATCATATGTGGTAAATCTCCAGTGACTTTTGTCTTTTTCCAAGAACTCTATGATGTCTGGTTTGTAATTTAGAATGTCCGGATTGCTGTTTGAATTAAAACCATAACCAGCAAATATCAGATCAGTTACCAAAATTAACCATGCTATAAATTTCCATTTGGAGTGTGTAGCTGTATTAATCTTTTGTACAATCCATCCACTAAGTACTAATAGTATTGCACATTGTAGTATCCATCTGGCTTCATAGGAGAAAAACATTTGTGTTCCGGAAAATATAGTACTAGCACCAGATAATTCAGATAAGAGTGTTGATAGGATAGGATCAATTTCATTGAAAAATATGTAACTTACAAATAGACTTGCCAATAAAATAATACCGGAAAATATACTAATTTTAGATATAGTGTTAGCTGTTTTATGTAAATATCTTTGATTAAAATTTACAAAAGATTGGATGGTTGATGCTGATAGTAGAGATATACACAAACTTAATGGCCAAGACCAACGAAAAGGAGAATGTAATTGATCTAACGATGGTAAGTAGTATATTAATGCATACAGTGGAGTACCGAATATAAATCCCAAACATAAGATAGTCATTATTAACCAAAATCCTACGTCAGACAATTGTTTTGTGGGAGATGTTTTTCTAGAAATATAGTTTATCAAAGCAATTATCGTTAGTAATATTGGTAGAATTCCTAGATAAATTCCTCCTTCTACATAGTTTTTTATTCCCCAATCTATAGTATTTGTATTTTCTCCATGACTGTTTTTGGTAACATTTTTCCAGTCCCAGGAGAACATGTCCAAATATTGATGGTGTGTAGGGTTTCCGAAGAAATTGGGAACTAACATAGTTATTATTCGTCTGTAAGGATAGCCCCATTGTTGTACTTCCGATAGGCTCGCTGATTCTTCACGAAAATTGTTGCTAGCTGCTTCAATCAGTGGAAATAGCTGTATAGCACTTAAGAGGAGTCCAAAACTAACAATTAAACATATAAGCAATAACATATTGATTAACATTTTGAAATCTATTATTTTCTTTAATAGTAATTTCAGTAAATGCCAGGATGAATAACTCGCTACAATGAGTAGAGAATAAGCAACAACTTCTGGATGACCAGCTAGTATTTGTAAACCAATTGCTATAGCACCTATACATATCCAAGGTATATGGGATGTCTTACCTAATATGGTGCGTTTATATATTAATCCGTCTATTGACAATAGTATTGTTGGGAGCCAGGCGGCACCTGCGACTATCATTGGAAAGACTGCACTAACTATCATGAATAAGCTTATTTGATATATTGTTGATGCAGTTAAGCAACTCCACTTGTCAAATTTCAGTGATCTACAGAATAAATACATGCTTATTCCTGCAATAATATATTGTGATAGGATGAACCATCCATATGCTTTAGAAATTGGCAAAATATGAAACAATATACTAAATGGATATAACATGGAATGTTGTGCATTTGCTAAGAATGGGGTTCCACCAAATAAATAAGGGTTCCATAGAGGAATCTCTTTTGCATTTAATGATTCGCTAATAAAGTTTTGCCATACATAATTTTGTAAAACTAAATCGGAAAGCAAAGCATTGTGAGGGGGTTGATCAGATTGTAATATATCAATATCAGACGAAGATTTCCAGGGCTCAAATTCAATAAGGTTTTCAGTGGGTACAAGTGTGTTTTTTCCAATAGTGACATTTGCAAATATCAAAATTGGTGGCAGTATGAGTGCCAAAGGTACAAATAGTTTTTGTACAACTTTTAGTAGATTCACGAATAACGGTCAGTATGTGTAAGTTTGCGATGTCGTTGCCCTACTTGTATAGTACGCCATACTGCTTCGAGCTTGATTTTTTGTGACATCTTAGAACGTCCTATACGTCTATCTTCAAAATATATGGGTGTCTCATGTACTTTGTATTCTAGTTTTTCGGTAAGATATGCCATTTCAACTTGAAACACATATCCATTTGAACGTACTCTAGGCAATCCAATTCCAATCAAAGTATTTCGACGCCAAATTTTAAATCCTGCAGTTACATCTTTGACTTGTAATCCTAGAAGTATTTTAGCATATATGCTGTTAGCAAAAATACTGAGCAATTTGCGTCCCAATCCCCAATGTTCATCTAATCTTCCTCCTTTCACATATCTTGATCCTACTACTACATCATTACTAGATAATAGATCTAACATTTTAGGCAGATATCTGGGTGAGTGTGAAAAATCACAGTCCATTTGGACTATTGCTTCTACGTTTGTTTGCAAAACATGAGTAAAGCCTGTGATATACGCACTGCCTAATCCTCGTTCGCCTATCCTATGCATCACTTCAATTTGTTGTGGATATTCTTTAGCAAGTTCGTCAGCAATTTGACCTGTCCCATCTGGAGAGTTGTCATCAACAATCAATAATTTTATTTGAGGAATATTGAGCGACAGCAATGCCATAACCATCTTTTCTATGTTTTCAGATTCGTTATATGTAGGCAGTACGACGGCTATATTCATGGTTTTATAGGTGCAATTTAGTTAACCATATTGTGTTTTGTATTTTTATTTCTCAGTAATGTTAATTTTATTCATGACAATACCATCATCTTGGGAATTCTGTGGATTTCTCTCTGGTATAGCAAATACTGTTTCCATTCCCTCAATTACCTCACCGAAAATTGTATGGTTATTGTTTAAATGAGGAGTAGGTACATGAGTAATAAAAAATTGACTGCCATTTGTATTAGGACCTGCATTCGCCATCGCTAAAAGTCCGGGCTTATCAAAAGTTAATCCATTATTTACTTCGTCTTCAAACATATATCCAGGTCCTCCTGAACCTGAACCAGTTGGATCTCCACCCTGTACCATGAAATTATGAATGACGCGGTGGAATGTTACTCCATCATAGTATCCTTGTTTTGCCAAAAAGACAAAATTATTTACTGTGACAGGAGATTCACTACTAAATAGGCGTAATGTTATATTGCCGAGTTCAGTTTCAATTACAGCAGTATATTGTTTTTGTAGATTTATAGTCATTTCTGGTGGTTTGGACCATTGTTGTTGTGACATATCTGATTCCTTTGATTCTATAGGTTGATTATTTTGAGAACGAAATAATACTAGTAACAAAAAAGTTAATACTAATGCTGCAATAATAGTGATAGACCATCGTGTTACTGGACGATTAGTTTTTGGGGTTCTATCTTTCTTATTGGCTTGGTCACTTTGTGTCATTATTTAGTCTCCTTTAGTTACTATTTGAATTCTAACAGATAATAGATTTTATGAAATGTTATTTATTGTTATTGTGGTATTTTGATGCTACTGATTTTGATATGATTTTCACCTTCTGATAGTAATAATCTTTCTCCTGTATCTGGAATATACAATCCTATTTCAAGATCATATTTTCCGCTTTCAAGTGTTAGTGTATGTGTGTCAATCACATATTCATCCGATATCCATAAGCTAGTTGGATAAGTATTTTGTATTGGTTGACTGTCATTTTGAGTTATCAAGGTTCCATCTTCATTATAAGCATGTATGAAAATTTTATAATTGCTATTTGTTTCTCTAATGCATTTCCAGTGTAGTTCTATATCGATTTGTGGTGTTTCGTCATAATTTATGTTATATCCTACCATTTGTAACATATTTCCAAAAGTAAAATTTGTTTTCTGCTCTGCAAAAGGGGTTGTCCATATTCGGTTGGTTGATACTATGTTTATAGTACTAATTGTAGTATGGGAATTTTTGTTGTTGTCAGTGGTGGAGTTAATCTTTAAGTTGTACTCACCAGATTTCATGTTTTTAGGGATCTTTATTGATCTATGGTCTATTATATTTTCGTTTACTGACCATAAACTTGTACTATAAGTTCCTTGTACAGGTTCAGTAGAGTCAATATTATGGTTATTTATACTTACATTAATTATTTTGTTGTGATCGATTTTATTTTTTGCTCTCCAATAGAGTGATAGGGGTATAGATTCACCTGCTATAAATGATGTTTTAGGTAAATCAAATCCGAACAAATATAAATTGCCAAAATTGTGAGAAATGATTTGGGATGGTACTGGTACTATGTTATTCTTAGAAGTTCCTTGTATGAAAATTGGTCCTATCTGTGCAGTATTTGTAACATTTCCATTTTTATCAGTAGCACCAATTGTTTTATTTGTGTCAGGACTATAAATATTTGTAGATAATACATAGTTTCCTGGTGGCATGCCGTTTGGAAGATCGAATGTTAAGCGCACTATGATAATATCGTTTGTTGTCCATTGTGAAGATTTATAACTATCATTAAATGCTTGATTCCAATAGTGTTCAGATTTATCAACTAAATCTGCTACAAACCTTAGATTTTCTTCTGAATTGTCTAGAATTCTTATTTTTAAATCAATGTTTATTTCATCTGATGATGATTCAGCGAATCTAAAACCAATGATTTCAGCTATTTGTCCAAATCTTGAATAAAAGTTTTGAAAGTTAAGTTGAGTTATTTCTGTTGATGTATCAAATTCGAAAATGTTTATCTTGTCATTAGGATCATTTGACTTAATATCCCATTGGTTTATCCATTCTCTCGGTGGCTCTGCTGATTGCGGAAATATATATAATGTTGACCCTTTGTCAGGTATTGCTAATGTGTTTCCGTCTCTTAGCCACTTGATTTTTTCATAATCTTTAGCTAGATAAGCTACAGTTGGGTGTTGATAATGAAGTGAACTGACATAAATGTTGTCAAAGTTTTCGGATTTTTTGTTAAGAGTGTTTGCTACTTGTACCATATCTCCATGATTTGACATAAATTGTGTGCTTTGTTGAGCCCATATAAAATAATAATCTTTTGTAGTGATGGTAAATGTATAAATGCCTAAAAGTGTAACTGCCAAAATATTTGTCCATTTTGCAGGATATTTGTATCTTAGTTTAGATGTTAATATATTTGTTAGACTTAAATAACCCATGGCAGGAAATACCAACAAGAATGGAAACAAACCAAATGCTCTTACATTTGATGGAAATACTTCATTGATTGCTAGAGCTGTTGGCAGTAGAAAGACAGGTAACCAAATAACAAGTAATAATTCAGCTGATTTGTGTAAGGATATCTTGTCATTATAGTATTGTTTTGCGTTGATGATATTCCGTATTGTTAATGTTAATCCTATGACAAACATTGAACCATTTAAAGGGTCTAACAGTGGTTTGTAGGGTATGTTGAAACGATCATATGGTTCACCTGATATAAACAACATTTTCAAAGAACCAGTTAGACCTTCTAAAAGTAAATGGTATTTTCCATATGTTGGACCAACTTGTTGTATACGGATTAACAAGTCTTGAGGGAATTGAACAAAGTGATATATTAGTGGTGTTATCATTATGCTAAATCCAGCAATCAAGTAGACAATGTTTTTTAGGTTTAGTATTCTATTGACAGAATGTTTGTTTTGTTTGTATGATTTAATATAAGTTGTTAGAAAGGGTATAGAACCAATAATTAGTACTATTGGCATTGCTCGAGAGGCTAAATATGTATGAAAAGTGAGTCCAGCAAAAATTCCAGCAAAGCAAAATAGTTTTGGTTGTCCCAATCGCAGTGCTTTAAATAGCATTCCGATAAAAAGTGCTTGTATAGCAGGTTGAGTAATTGCTCTGAGACCAAACCGAGACCAGACAAGGTGACTAAACGAGAAAGCTAATAACATGGAAGTGGTGATTGCGATTAGTTTGACGTTTGTTTTATGATGTAAAATTTGTTTTGTTGCAAAAAATGTTATTGGTACTGTAATTATTCCCCAAAATGTTGCGGTAATTTTTAAGGAGAAAATTGATGATCCTATGAGCTGATAAATTAATGCTGCCGAATAGAAAAACAATACTTCTTTACCAGTGTATGATCGAATAAATGAGGGTCTGTAATTTTCAAATGCTATTTCTTCTATCAATATTGCATTAGCTGCAATATCATAGTGAAGTCCAGGAGGTACTGTATTTATTGCAAAGATGCGTAATACAGCAGCTGCTAATGTAATGAGTGTAAGAAATTGAATAGATCTTTTGTAATCCATTAGTATATTTTATACTGCGTGGTTAGTATTTGCCATGAATTGTGTATACTATAATTATAGGCTAATGAATTAATGATATTTTATGTAACAATTGAATCTAAATTGAACTATGAAAAGCGAATTTAAAATAAAAGGAAAACTGAAAACCAACAAAAATTCTGCTATTAAATGGTTAATTTCTCATGCTCAGTATCACTCTTGGGCACTTATTGGTATGATTGTGCCTGCGTTTGCCAATGCTGCTTTAGCTGCTTTGGTCCCATTATTAATTGGTAATGCATTTGAAATGTTAGTTCAGAGTATGCCGAAACCAGACTATAAATATTTGTTGTGGGCTGCAACTATGATAGTTGTTTCTCAGGTTGGTCGTGCTATTGGAATTTTGATTCGCAATATTTCTGCTGAGTTGATTGGGCAGCGCATGGAACGAAATACTCGTGATGAGTTGTATGTTAGTTTGATTGGAAAAAATATGTCTTTTCATGATACTTATACAGTTGGTGATGTAATGGCGCGTGCCACTAATGATGTGAGAGAAATTAATTTGATGTTTAATCCTGGACTTAATTTAGTGATTGGTTCCGGTAGTTTTCTTATTATGCCTATAATTTTTTCTTGGCAGATTAACCCTGTTTTGATCTTATCACCATTAGTATTTTTGTTTCTTTATGTGATTGCATTGTGGCAATATTTGGGTGAATTACGACCTGTATCTGAGGTTGCTAGAAGATCATTTGGAGAATTAAATGATCTTCTAGCACAAGTTATTGATGGGATTGAGACAGTTAAGGGTGCTGCGAGGGAAACATATGAAACAAACAGGTTTTTATCAAAAGCAAGAGAATATCGTGATGCATTTGTAAAGCAAGGATGGATTGAAGCTAGATTTCTCCCATTGTTGCTTATGGGTTTGGTAAATGCCTTTGGTTTTTGGCATGCAGTCAGTTTGTTTGAGTCAGGTTTAGTGAATGTGGGTGATGTGATTGCTTATATGGGTTTATTATCTTTATTTGGTTTTCCAGTTTTCGTTTCATTATTTTCTTATTCTCAAGTAGCATTGGGTATTGCTGGAGCGCGTCGTATGCTTGAATTAATTCGTGGCGAGAATATTCTTGATGAAAATATCGATGGATATACAAATAATATGCTTGGTCAAGTTAGATTTGAGAATGTTTCGTTTGGATATACTAATGGTTCTCAAGTAGTGGAGAATTTATCGTTTGATGTAAAACCTGGACAGATTGTTGCTTTAGTTGGGCAAACTGGTTCTGGAAAATCTACGATTTTGAAATTAATCAACAGAACTTATGATGTGACATCTGGGAAAATATTGGTAGATAACATTGATGTTTGTGATTGGAGTTTAGCATCATTAAGAAAGCAAATTTCCATTATTGAACAGGATTTGTTTTTGTTTTCTAGGTCTATAGCTGAAAATATATCGTTTGGCATTCCAGAATCTGATCAATTGCTTATTGAAAAAGCTGCTAGAGCAGCTCAGGCACACGATTTTATCATGGAATTTAAGGATGGTTATAATACTATTATTGGTGAACGGGGAGCAACATTATCGGGTGGTCAACGTCAGCGTCTTGCTTTGGCCCGAGCATTTCTTACTGATCCCAGAATATTGATATTAGATGATTCTACTAGTGCTATTGATAGTGAAACTGAAGATCAGATACAGAGAGCGATTCGCGCGGCATCTCAGGGTCGTACTACTTTTATTATTACACATCGTCTGTCTCAGATACGTTGGGCTGACATGATTTTAGTATTAAAAAATGGTGAAATAGTGGATAGTGGCAATCACGAGAAGTTAATAAATTCTTCGGATATTTACAAAAGAATTTTTTCTAATCATTTAGATAAAAATGAGAAGGGTGACAAGGTTTAATGATATGACTTCAGTTTTTGGTGGACTCTCTACTGATAAATATGATAGGTATTATACTGACAAAGTTTTGGTACAACGAATTTGGCATTATGTGAGGCCATTTAGATCTCAATTATTTATTGTTTTCACTTGTCTGTTGTTGGTGGCTGCTTTATATGCATCTTTTCCTGTATTAGTTTCTGAGGGTGTAGATGAGATTGCATTAAGTGGTGATCAGAAAGTGCTAGTTCGTTTAATGGTGTTCATTGCTGTTGCTGGTGTATCTATATGGTTGTTGAGTTATGTTCGTTTTGGGATGTTTAACAAGCTGATTGGGGATGTTGTTTTGGAAATGCGTAACGATGCATTTAAGGCATCTGTATTTCATGATTTAGGTTTTTATGATGAGCATATATCTGGCAAAATTATAAGTAGGGTTACTTCTGATACACACGAATTTGGTCAGACAATGCGTCTAATTGGTGATATTTTAAATCAAATGGCAGTTGTTGTTGTTTTAATTGTTGTCCTTTTTAGGATAGAGTGGCGTTTGGCTTGCTTGCAGCTAGTATTGTCTCCCGTTCTGTTTTTATTAGTGAAAGGATGGAGAAAGATTGCGAGACGTGTAACACGACAGGGAGCTAGAGCGATGGCTAATGTTAATTCTGCTATTCAAGAAGCAATAACTGGAATTACTATTGCAAAGAATTTTCGTCAAGAAGGTTATATTTATGGAGAGTTTGATGAAGTTAATCAAGAATCTTATAGAATTAATTTTCGTAGAGGATTAGTTCTATCTACTGTATTTCCAGTTTTGCATGGACTTGTAGGAGTTGGTGTAGCAATAATGTTATATGCTGGAGGAAGAGTGGCTGGTATAGGCTTGATTTCTGCGGGAGCTTGGTACTTGTTTGTTTCAACTGTGGATAGGTTTTGGTTTCCAATCATGCAATTGGCAGCATTCTGGAGTCAGTTCCAAGCAGGATTAGCAGCTGCGGAACGTGTTTTTGCATTAATAGATACAGAATCAGCGGTACATCAAAAGGGAAATGACTATGACGAATTATTGTCAGCTGAAATAGTTTTTCAAAATGTTCGTTTTGCATATGAAGAAAATCAAGATGTACTTGATGACTTTAATTTACGTATAGATACAGGACAAAGTGTAGCTCTTGTTGGACATACAGGAGCTGGTAAGTCTTCACTTCTTAAGTTGTTGTCTAGGTTTTATGAATTTCAGGATGGTTCTATATTAGTTGATGGAAGAGATATTCGTTCATTAAACCTCCAGGCATATAGGCGACAAATAGGCATCGTTTCTCAGTCTCCATTCTTGTTTTCAGGTACTTTAGCCGACAATATTCGTTATGCATCTCCAGATTCTAATGACAATGATATATTATATGTTGCTCATACTATTGGTTCTGGAGAGTGGCTTAGTGATTTACCACATGGTATTTATACTGATGTAGGTGAAAGAGGATCAAAACTTTCATTAGGACAACGCCAGTTAGTAGCTCTAAGTAGAGTCTTGCTACAAGATCCATTGTTGTTTTTGTTGGATGAAGCTACTGCTAGTATTGATCCATTTACTGAGTCTCAAATCCAGGAAGCCCTTGATCTAATAATGGATAATCGTACTAGCATATTGATAGCTCATAGGCTGTCTACAGTTCAATCTTCGGATTTGATAATTGTAATGAACAAAGGAAGAATAATAGAAAGTGGTAGCCATAATGATTTGATGGTTTTATCAGGTCATTATTCTGATTTATATAATACTTACTTTAGACACCAGTCCTTTGAATATATTGAAGACTTAAACTAGAACTCTACAAATTTTTACATATACTAGTTGTTTAACCAAATAAGTCTGTTTTAGCTTGTTCTGCTTTATGTTTTGCTGTCTGGCTACTTGATGTTTGTTGGTTAATTTCCGCATATAGCTTTGGTCCATATTCACGTGTGCGAATGACAACTGGCATTGGAACTGCATGACCCATTATAAGTGCTTGCTGTTGCGTATCTAGTCTAGCTAAGACTTCTCGCAGCGCTCCAGCACCACTGACACCTGAAAATACTGCTCGGATATCGGATTCGTTGTCTAGTAGACAAGTTACTCGTGTTCCAATTTGGCTCATTACTTCGTCATCAATGCCACTAGGTCTTTGATCTACTACAAGAAGGGTAACATTATATTTTCTTAATTCTCGTGCAATTATGCCAAAAATAGTATGTTGGGACAATTCAGGGGTTAAGAATTTGTGAGCTTCTTCAATAACTATCATGAGTGGATTTGGATCTTCACCTCTCTTCCCAAAAGCTTTGTTTTTTGCAGAGACATATCTTTCATGGATTCTTCTTGTCAAATAATTTGCTACAAACATATATGCGGCCAGACTATTGTCATATGTGCCAAATTCTAAGACAATGCTTGTACCAGAGTTTAATTTTTGAAACAGAATTTCAATGAAATCATCACTTACATGTTCTTTTAGGAATTTCATGTTGCGAAAGAGTTCAAATTTTCTTTGTATTGCTCCTAGTGAGCTTTTGATAAGATCACCTTGTTCTATGAATTCATCAAGCTCATTTTGATCCTGTTCTTGATCTGACAGCAACTTTTTAAACCAATTTTTTCCTAAGCGTCTTCGTAAGAAATATAGAGCATTTACTTGTACATCACTGAGTGCTAGTACACCTGCTAACATTGCGATATCTTCAGGTTCTATTGCATCATATGAAATGTATAACTCTCCGTCAGCTCTGTCACCTCTTGCTAGTGAAGTTTTCTTATCAAGTGTAATTACATTGATATGATTGGAATCAAATAATTGTTGTAGTCCTTTGTATGTTTGTCCATGTTCGTTTTGAATACCCCAACCATAATCATTGTGCATATCAAAGATTAAGCAAGACGCTTTTCTGCTTTTTACTATTCCAGATAGTAATGTTCTGGTTATAAAAGATTTTCCAGTGCCACTTTTACCGAATACTCCAGAGGATCTTTCAATAAATCTGTCCAAATTTACATTGATTGGTACTTGATCCATTTCTAAAGGGTTGCCTAGGTAAAAATGATTTTCATCAGCTTTTCCAAAGATTTGTGTTACATCTTCTTCATTTGCTTGGCTGACTATTGAGAAGTGTGTAGGTATTGTTTTAACAGGTTTAGGTTTTTTATCATTTTTTTCCAATACAAGCATTGGGGCAATATTAACTATACCGTATGATAAAGTGCTTCTGTATATTTCTATAGAATATTTATCATTAGTGTCTGGTGGATTAGTTTCTATATAAGGATTGTTATGGGCAAGTGCAACATCAGTTACTATACAAAAGAATCGTGTATTGGTTAATCCTTGTACCACTACGTATCGTCCAACAGCTATTTGTTCTATCATACTACCAGGCACTTCACCAGAGTCCAGTTTGACAGTAAGTCCCTTAGATAAAGACCCATCAATGATGGTACCAATACGCGTGTTTAATAGCGTTTCATCAGTATTTGATTCATCAGAAAACTTTTCTAAATCAGATGTTTTGTTCATAGTTTACCTTTAAGCGACGCAAAATTGAGTCAAGTTTGTATGGGTCATGAGATAATAAGCGTGCTAGTTTTTTACCACATTCAAACAAAAATAATCCTTGCTCTTCAATAGACCTTGCTTCTGCAGCTCTTCTCAATGTTGTAATAATAAGCTCGTCGATTGAAGGCTCGTTAGAGTTTAGTATTAGAGTGAGGTAATCTGTACTTTTTGTAAATTGAACAATATCATTTTTAGCACAAGTATTTATATAGTCCAGTGTTACAGGTGGTTGAGGAGGTAGACTATAAATAATAGTGTCATTATAAACATATCCAATAGATAGAACACTGACTTCAATTGGAACTTGCCTATTATTTCGTTGATCTTGTATATATGTTTCTGGAAGTTGAGGTACAGTTATAAGTTGTTTGACAAGTAGATCGTCTTCAATGAATATGTTATATATAACTCCTATTATGTCAATTTTTCCTTGTTGGGCTGGGGCTTTAACAAAATCACCAAACAGAGGTACATCGGGTTCAGGTAAATTGCATCCAAATGTGAATCCAGTGGTGTCACTCCTTAGCATTCTTCCAATAGGTATTGAAGATGAATTGTTGTTCATATTTTTGTCACTCATCTTCTATGTCTCCTTTTTGCACTGTTAGTTAATGTTTTACCAAAGGCCTTTTTAGATATTTCAGTATATATTTGATTTTTGTGCATGCTATTACTGATCATTTGGTCAAGGTATTGTTTTTCTTCCCATGTTACTACTGCTAGTTCATGTGATCTCATTAGTACATATGGATATCCGTTTCCAAAACTTGATTGTTCAACAATACTAGAATGTATAATCGACAGTTTGTCAGGTTGTTGTGTTACCCATTCAGGCACTTCTACTCTGAGAATAACAGGTTCATTGATTGTACCAGTATTTACATAAAAGAACATTATTTTTTGTCCAGCTGGCATGTAACTCTTCAAGTTTTGTGGTGAAGCATTAACAAATATAGCACTTCTTTCACCAGGTCTAAGGAAATTAAAAAGCATACGATCTGTGAGTTGGTTGTATGGATATAAACTACGTATTTCGTCCTCATTAAATGAAGTGTCTTTTATATCATGAAGTTTAAGAAGTCGTAATACATTAGCAGCTCTTGGTCTGCTTATTACACCTGCAATGCAGGCGCCTGTAGATTCGATCTTGATCAATGTGTCTAAATATTCTTGCAACATTTCAGCAGATTGAGAATTTTCTCGAGTTTGTAGACCCAGATATAGTAGCAGACCATTATCTAGCATTAACACAGTAGGATTGTTTTGATCTTCTCTAGTTGCAAGTTTAGATAATTCTTGTAATTCTATAATGTCTCGTTTAGCATTTATTATGGCATTCGAGATCAGAGATCCATTAGGATATATATCATGGTCTTGATAGAATAAATGTGGTTGAGAACTACAATAAGGTGCTTCATTTGATCCATGACTAAACACTATACTTCCAGTGTTAATCAAAAAATACATTGCTTTCCCATGTCTATCGGGATAAATTTGTGATCCATCTGTCGCAATAATATTGGCTATTTGTGGCTGTGCTGGGCATTCAAATGAGGAGTTAATAGGTTCTTTTGTAGGTATTGCTCCGGTCCAATTTAATGATATTGCTTTTGTAATTTTCTGTTGTAAAAGATCATCATTGACAAATTGTTCTAATGTATTTTTCGCTGTTTTATGTTTATCTTGTATTTCTATATGTTTAGATGCCAATGTGGTGCTCATTGCTTTTACATCTGATGTTACTTTGTTTAATTCAAGTCCCATGTGATTGTTTTTTATTATTTGGTTTGAATAAAAGTTAAGGTGTTATAAATAAATTAGTTTTAGTTTTTCTTGATTGAAGAGATTATAGCATGCACATCAGAATGCTATATTATGTTTTTGATGCAGGCACAATTAGGTTTCTCCTAAATATGCTTGACGCATCATGCTGTTGTTTTGTAAACGATGAGCTGTGTCTTTGAGAACTACTGCTCCTGTTTGCAATACATATCCATAATCAGCAATTGATAGTGCCATATTGGCATTTTGTTCTACCATAAATATAGTGGTACCTTGTTGATTAATTTCTTCAATTATTTTGAAAACTTGTTGTACAAATAAAGGTGATAAACCCATGGATGGTTCATCCATCAAAAGCAAAGTTGGTCTTGACATCAATGCTCGGGCCATAGCAAGCATTTGTTGTTCTCCCCCAGACATTGTCCCTCCAAGTTGTTTCAATCGTTCTTTGAGTCTAGGGAAAAGATCTAACATTTTTTCCATGTCATTTCTTATGTTTTGCTTGTCTTGTCGCAGGAATGCACCCATTTCCAAATTTTCTTTTACTGTCATTCTGCTAAATATACGTCTGTTTTCAGGTACCATTGATATTCCACGTTCTACCATTTTAGTTGTAGACATTCCAGTTATATCTTCACCTTGGTATATTATTCTTCCATGCTTAGGGATTAGCATTCCACTAATAGTTCGTAAAGTAGTTGATTTTCCGCTTGCATTACCACCTAATAGGCATGTGATTTGACCTTCATTTATAGTCATGCTTACTTCACGGAGAACTTGAATTTGTCCATAAAATGCATTTATATTTTCAAGTTTTAAAATTGGTTGACTATTATTCATCATCTTTTCCAATTAATTATGATCTTTAATTGTCTGATCTACCTAAATATGCTTCTATTACTCGATCATCATTGGCAACAGTATAATAATCTCCTTCAGCAATTTTGCCACCATAGTCCATAGCAATTACATGGTCTGATACATCCTTTACGACTTGCATGTCATGTTCAATTACCAGAATGCTAAAACCTCTTTCGTCTCTGAGACGTCCTATAAGATTGGCAATTTCAATAGTTTCTTTGGGATTCATCCCAGCTGCTGGTTCATCCAATAGTAACAATTGTGCTTCTGTACTCATCGCTCTAGCAATTTCAAGTCTTCTGCGGTTAGCATATGAAAGTACTGAGGCTGGTTGATTCATTCGGTATCCAGATAATCTAGAACCAAAAAATTCTAATTGATTTTTGGCATACTGTTTGATATGTTCTTCTTCTTTTATATGATCAGATGATTGTAAGATTGCTCCAATTACACCACTGTTAGTACGGCAATGTTGTCCTATCATGGCATTTTCTAAGATAGTCATATCTGTGAATAGTCGTACGGCTTGGAAAGTACGTGCTATACCTAATTCAGTTATTTGATATGGGGAAAGTCCAACAATATTGTGTCCATTAAATGTGATTTCACCACTAGTAACTGGGTAAAGTCCTGTAATCAAATTAAAAAAAGTTGTTTTACCTGCACCATTTGGTCCAATGATGCTAACTATTTCACCCTGCTTCATATGGAAGTTGAATTGATTTACGGCTGTCAATCCTCCGAAATCTTTGCTTAAGTTTTTACATTCAAAGAAGTGTTTCAAATTAATTTACCTTTTTACGTGTGAATAGATTGTACTATTTTCTACCCATGCATCTTGTATCAAATCTTGATCTTTAATCATTGTATTGGTATTAGATTTTGGTACTAATCCTTCAGGACGTAACAACATCATTACAATTAACAGTGTTCCATATATTAATAGTCTGAATTCTGAGAATTCACGCAATAATTCTGGTAATCCTACCAGGACTAGTGCTCCTATAATTACTCCGGTAAGATTTCCTATTCCACCTACAATTATTAAACTTAACGCAGTAATTGATACAAGTACATTAAAACTGTGTGGGAATATAGTACCTAGCTTAGTTGCAAATATAGCTCCACTTATACTGGCTATCATTGCTCCCATACCAAAAGCAAGTAATTTGTAGTACACAGTATTGATACCCATTGTTTCTGCTACCTTTTCATCTGCTTTCATAGCCATCCACGCTCTTCCCACTCTGGAATCTTTTATTCTTACAGAAATAAATAGGGCAATTAGTGCAAATAATATAATTAAGTAATATATCCTGTGGGGTCCAATGAATTCAATGCTCCCGATACTTATTGGTGGTATTTTTATAATTCCTTGTGCTCCTCCTAGCCATGGTTTGAACCAATCAGATAGAAATAGGAATCTAGCAATTTCACCAAATCCAAGAGTAACAATTGCAAGATAATCTCCACGCATTCTTAACACAGGTGTTGCTACTAATATCCCTGTTAATCCTGTGATTACAATAACGATAGGTAGTGCAGCCCAGAATGACAATCCCAATTCTAGAGAGGCTCTAGGTGATGTTAAGAGTGCTGTAGTATATGCACCAACAGCGAAAAATGCTACATGTCCTAGATCTAATAGTCCAGCATTTCCTACTACTATATTTAAACCAAATCCCATTAGCATATAAATTCCTATATTGACTAGCACTTCACTTGGAAATACACCTAGCAACATTGGAAGTGACAATAGTAGTGCAGATCCCATAACAATAGAAAAATTTCGTTTTGTTTTTATGATTAGGGTTTGATGTTCTAGTTCAGACAAATTGTTTGTATTATATGATTTTGTTTTTCTGAGAGATTTCCACAATATTGATATTATGCTGTAGGATATAGATCCGACTAAGATTAGTTCAGAAATCGTAATGATTAAATTGATAATAGATGTACTATTTGCAAACAAGTTTGTTACATTATTGAATTGATTGTATACAACTATTGCACATTGACCAAGTGTTGCATTAGTTGTTATGTATCCTTCTCTACACAAAGGTAACATGGGTAGATTCTTATCACTGATTGCTATAAACCAATATATTCTCAAAAGCAATGTTATAGCTAACATTATGTACATACTTATTCTTAGATTTATAGAATGATAGATAGCTACTAATCGCATTGTGTTTTCATATGCTGTTGGTAAATAAGGATAAATACTTGTAGTTATAACTATTAGTATGAAAATTACGATGCTAGCAGTAACAGAAACACCATTTTTATCAATAAGAAAATTTAGTAGTATTTTGGGCCAACCATCTTTAGATAATATTATTGTAATAATATCTTGGAACATGCCCAGGATGATGACAGAGGATATTCCAGCTATTAGTAATAGCCTTAATTTACCAGGTAAGTTGAGAAAAAGTGTTCCAATAAATCCTAATACAACTCCTAATACTAACAAATTCATGGTTGCAGTATAGATATCTTTGTCAAATGTTAATATGGTTAATAGTGTTGGTGATGCATTAATAAATATCGGTCGAATGTCTATTTCATTAATGAATACAACAAATATTGCTAATATTGAACTTATAATTAAACCAGTGAATATGCCAACAAGTAGTTCCCAGAGATAGTTTATGCCATTTGAAGAATGCTTGTATTCAAGTGAGATTTGTCGAAATTGTTGGATGGTTAGGATTGTGCCACTGAGTGTAATAATTACTAACAAAGTGTGACCCATTGATATTACTTCACTAATAATATCACGTGAATTAAATTTTTCTACCATGCCAATTAGAGCGACAAAGATACAAATTATTCCTGCATAAACTCCAATTCTGATACATTTGAGTAGATCTTGTTGTATATTATTTATTGTTTTATGTTCAGAAGTGTTCATATGATTATGCTTTTTCTTCAGATAATTTTTCTCCCAGTATGCCTTGTGGTCTAAAAATTAGTACTAATACTAGCATGACTATTGCAATAGCATCTTTTAGCTGATTAGCACCAACTATTCCTAGTCCCT
Organism: Anaerolineales bacterium UBA832; assembly: GCA_002296125.1. GTDB lineage: Bacteria > Chloroflexota > Anaerolineae > Anaerolineales > UBA11657 > UBA11657. Next base: position 40,556 of record DBHI01000108.1, read on the forward strand.
GTAACACAAGATTAGGTCCTAATGATTCAAAAATTCCCAGAAAAAGTCCACCTAACATTGCTCCGGGAATATTTCCAATTCCACCCAATACAGCAGCAGAAAATGCTTTCAGACCCGGTAAGAATCCCATGCTATAGCCAATGCCTTGTGGTTGATATATTCCCCTAAAGACACCCGCAGCACCTGCTAACATGCCACCTAACATAAATGTAATCACAATAATTTTTTTAACATTTATTCCCATTAATGCGGCTATTTCTCTATCTTCAGAAACTGCTCTCATTGATTTTCCTACTTTAGTTTTTTCTACAAACCAATAGAGTATTAACATAATCAAAAGTGCTGCTACAGCTACAACGATTTGCACTACTTGTATAGTAGTAGTACCAATTGTCCATTTCCCCCAAATTGTTCCAAAGTCCGGATAAGTTTTGAATCCTGTACCAAAAAAACCACGAAAAGAATACTGCAAGAAAAAAGATGCTCCAATAGCGGTGATTAATGCAACTATACGTGGTGCATTATGTAGTTTTCTATATGCAATTTTTTCTAGTAATAAGGCTACTAAAGTAGAGGTAAGCATTGCAGTAATTAACAAAATAACTATAGTAATGATTGGTTGTCTAATTAAGAATCCAGATTTTTCTAGAGCATTTGCAACAAAGTAAGATACAAATGCCCCTGCCATATACACTTCACCATGGGCAAAATTTATCATTAACATTATTCCATATACAAGTGAGTATCCAAGTGCAATTAGAGCATAAATACTTCCTTGAGCCAATCCAGCTACAATTAAACTTATCCAGTTATTAGCAGAATATTTACCAGAAATAATTGTATTAGCAACTCCCCAGAGTATTAGTATAATAACTAATATTCTAATACCCCAGAGTATGATATTAACCCATGAAATTTTGTTGGTGTTTGGCATACTACATGTTGTTAGTTGTTAGAAAAAGGCATTATAAATATGCTTTGTATTGTCATTGGTTCCCTGCTGTTGTGAATTTGATGGAACACAAAATTGAACACGTTGTTCCTTTCGTAACTTACAAGTATAAAATATGCTAAAGTATATGAGTATTTTTGAAGTGTATCATCAATTGTTGTGTCTAGTCAAATAGAATCTATCAGATTTATTTGCAAGCAATTATGTGATGTCATTTGAATGTTAGAATATATTTGTTAGGAGGAAAATGAAAGAATTAATCAATACAAATATTGCCAATGAACCAGTGTTAAAAACACATATTTTGCACACTTCTCATTTAAATGAGGTTACCAATTGTGAAGTTTATCTTGTGAGTGAATTGTGTCAGGTTACTGGATCGTTTAAATTTAGAGCAGCATGGAACGTTGTAAGCAAAGTTGATAATATAGGTTTTTTGGCTGCTTCCTCTGGGAATTTTGGTCAAGCTCTAGCTTGTGCATCTCAAATGCAAGGTCGAAAATGTACAGTTGTGATGCCAGATAATTCAGCACGCGTGAAAATTAATGCAGTTAAATCATATGGTGCAAATGTAGATCTAATTGATGTTAATCAAATTTCTCGATCTGATAGAGTATTAGAACTGGCTAGACTAATGCCAGATTATTATGTATGCAGTGCTTATGATGACCAATATGTTGTTGAAGGTAATGCTACTTTAGGAGCAGAGCTGTCATTAATGCTTCCCGATCTTGATGCTATTATTGTTCCTATAGGAGGAGGTGGTTTGGCTTCAGGCATAATCTATGCTTTGAGTGATGCAGGTCTTGAAATGGAAGTATGGGGTGCTGAACCTTTAGAAGCAAATGATGCTGCTAAATCATTTCGAACTGGTAAGTTGATGGTTAATGAGGTTGAACCTAATACTTTGGCTGATGGTGCTCGAACATTAAGTTTAGGCAACTTAAATTTTGATATATTGAGGACGGGATTGAAGGGTATTATAGAAGTTACAGAGGATTTAATTCCATTATCTATGAAGCATGCTTATAAATGTGGTTTGCGTCTTGAACCAACAGGTGCTTTATCAATTGCAGCACTGTTAAGTGCAAAGCATCAATTTAGAAATAAAAAAGTAGGATGTGTGTTAAGTGGAGGAAATGTAGATGATGAGTTGTATTTTGAGCTATTAGGACTATAGTTATTATATGTATTTCAGTATTGTTGTTGGAATAATTTTATGAAAACACTTCTTATTCGTTGGAGCGTGAATGTAGTATCCATATGGGTAGTGCAACATATTGTAGCAGAAGGATTTAATAATATAGGTATGACTGTAAATGCATTTATTATTAATGGGTTAATCTTGACAATAGTAGATTCAATTGTGCGTCCAATCGTTAGACTTGTCACATGTCCAATAATTATGGCTACTTTAGGTTTAGGAGGTTTTTTGGTAAATGTTTGTATGTTGCTTTTATCTGGATGGATAGGTTTGCAATTTGGTTATGGGTTTCAAATTGTGGGATTATTAAATGTTATTTATGCTTCATTAATTTTAATTGTGACGAGGTTTGGTATGAACTTGATACTAAGATTTATAATAAGATCTAAGTAACATATATTGTTATTTTTGTTAATCACAAATTACGTGTAATAGTTGCAAAAAATTTACATTTTTCTTGTATCTGAAGAATACATCAAACACAAGAGTTTTAGATTTATTATTTATTCAGTAAGTTTGTAGTAAAAATATTTACCTAATATTGACGCAGTTGCCATTAATGGTACTATCAGTAAACCTGCTAGAATACCTCCTATTGCAAGTGCTGCTATTACACCTACAAAAATTAAACCAGGATGTAAGCTAAGGCGCGTACTCATGATTTGTGGACGCAACCATATATTTTCTATTTGTTGTACTAAAAAGTATAGAGCCGCGACAATAAGCCCAAACCATGGGTTAGGTATGTCCATATATGTAGAGCCTAGTATAAGTCCTACTATTACAGCAATCAGACCAGATGCTGTAGGCCCAAGAGATGGTACTATGTCTAATAGTCCAGCTAATACCCCCAATATTACTGCACCAGGTAGTCCTATTGCAATTCCACCTAAACCCGCAAGTACACCAACAATTAGCATTAGTAGTAATTGACCTCTTAAGAATGCTCCCCATACATTGTCAATATCTTCCATTAATTGTTCCCATTCTAACTTAAGTTTGGGAGGTGCAAGATTTAGTAAGTTGTATTTGAGTTTTTTACCATCTTTGAGCAGATAAAATAGTGTTACTAGTGTGATTAGGACCCATAGCATATTGTTTGTGAAGGCAGCAATGAAATCTAACGCATTGCCTGCAATATCGTCAATATCTTCTGTATCTATAGATTCTGCAATAAATTGATCTATGTTTGTAATCCAATTGCTTGGACTCAATGTTATGTCTCCAATAGAAAAAGACCATGATAATGGTATTCCAGGACTATTAAGAAAGCCTATAACAGTTTCTGAAAAACCGGCTAGTTGACGAATCAAATATGGAGCTGCAATTACGGGGATTGCAATTAAGATTATCGTTAGTAAAGAGTATACAAGTATTACAGCAAGAGTGTGACTCATACGTGATTTATCACATAGCCAACTTATCATGGGATTTAATGTGAATGCCAGCAGTGCAGCAATGATGATGGGACTAATAAGTGATCGTCCCATCCATACTATCCATATAATAATTAAACTAAGGATAATAATTACTGTATATTTAGTGGATGAATTCCATTTATTATTCATAGTCTAATTTGGCTATAAAATACTATATTCTATTCTGGTTTTCTCATACCATAAATATTGTTTACAGGTACAGTAAATAAAAATCCAGTATCCGGAGTTGATAGTCCTCCTGTAATTTCTTCTGCCGCTTCAATGAGATTGTCTAGCAATGTTTCATCATCTACGACTGTAAAAAATGTACAATGGTGATTTGTTTGAGATTTCAGTATATCTGCAAGACCCAAATAGAACGGTAAATCAGACATTTGTGCTGCATTACTTATATTGCCAATGCCTGTTGTATTGATGCAAGTAATTCCTCTTGCTCCTGCTGAGTCCCATGCTTCTAGTAAGTCAGCTGATTTATCTATATCATTCAATATAAAAACGATAAGTTGTTTCATTTTTATTATCCTATTTTGATTACATTATGTTGTGACTGAATCTTTAGTTGTTGTTTCTTTTGACAATCGATACATTATTAAGGGTGTTACCAGAGTCACAACTATTACTGTAACAACAGTAATAGAGAAAATTTCTTGATTGATTATTTTATGGCTTAATCCGAGTGATGCTACTATAAGTCCGACTTCACCACGTGAAATCATACCGGCGCCAACTTGCAAAGAATCTTGAGTATTCATGCCGCCCATCCTTGCACCCAGACTACATCCAATTAATTTGCTAAGTATTGCAACTATTATGATTGCTGCAGTGATCCATATTAAGTTACCAGATATGTCTCTAGCATTGCTTTGTAAACCTATATTTGCAAAGAAAATAGGTACAAACATACCATAAGCGATTGTTGACATTCCTTGTATTATGCGTTCATGTTGTTTAGTTTTACCAAGAAAAAGTCCTACGAGAAATGCACCTGTAATAGCAGCTACACCACCAATTACTTCTGCTGTCCAGGCATAAATTAATGTTATTACTAATGTAAATAGATAAATACCTTGATAAATAGGCAATTTATCAATCCAATTAGTGATTCGAGGTATTAATAGCATTCCTATTGCTACACTAATTATGAAATAGCCTATCATTTGAAGCACAATAGTAGCTATTTGCGCAAAGCTAATTGCATTCGTGCTGGTAGCTAATGCGGTAAATATAGATAGACCTAATAAAACTAATATGTCATCTATGACAGCTGCTCCCATCATAGTAATACCTACTTTACTACGCAACATTCCCATTTCCATTAATGTCTGAGCAGATATACTCACGCTAGTTGCTGCCATTATTAAACCAACAAATATTGCGGCATAAGTTGGCATGTTGAAAAGAATACATACTCCCCATACCATCAATAATGGTGTTATGACACCAAGAGTACCTGCTAAGCTGGCTATTTTGCTTGATTCAATTAAATCGTCTATATGAAGATGCATCCCTGCAAGTAGCATTAGCAGAATGACTCCGAATTCTCCTAAATGGTTTACAAATTCTGGTAAATGGTGATCAGTAAATATTGACCAATGCATAACATCTAATAAAGTAGGTCCTAGTGCAATGCCTGCTAATAGTTCTCCTACTACAGCTGGTTGCTTTAACTTTATAGACAGATAACCACCTGTTTTAGTGGAGATAATTATGATTGTTACTACTAATATAAATTGAAGAAAGTTGCTCATTGCCTTATTATGTTGTTTGTACTTATAATAATATTATACAAAGGTTCTAGTAAATGGATTTGGTTTTTTATGAAGAAAATATTTCGAGGTGGAAGTATAGTCACTGCAAATGGAATTCAAACTGCAGATTTGCTGATCATAGAAGACAAGATTGATTCTATAGGTACTGATTTGTATGATGATGAAGCTGAAATTATTGATTGTATAGGAATGATCATTATGCCTGGTGGTGTTGAACCCCATGCTCATTTTTCTCTTCCAATGTTTGATACTATTAGTTCAGATAACCACTATACTGGGCATAGAGCTGCAGCATTTGGAGGTTCTACTACAGTATTGGATTTTACATCACAGTTGCCTGGCCAATCTTTGCAGGCATCTATTGCTAATTCCATTGATCAGGCTTCTAAAAGTGCTGCAGTAGATTATTCTTTTCATATAAATGTTACAGATTTTAATGCCGATATAGAAAAGGAGATAAGAACTCTGTCGTTACAAGGTTTTACAAGTCTTAAGGTTTTTACAGCCTATAATGATACTTTACGCCTTTTGGATGAAGAAATAATGAGCATTTTAGAAGTTGCTAGAGATCATGGTTTGGTAGTTATGATACACGCTGAAGATGGGGATGAAATTGAAAATTTGGTATCCAAAGCCTTGTCTGATCGGCATCATGAACCAATATGGCACGCTAGGACACGACCTTCTCATGGCGAAGTTAATGCTGGAAAGCGAGTTATTGATATGGTAGAAGAGAGCGATGCAATCTTATATATTGTTCATATTTCTACAAGTGGACTGCTTAAACAATTAGTTTCTGGTAGAAGGAGAGGTGTGCGTGTAATGGGAGAAACGTGCCCACAATATCTTTTCTTTACTGAAGAAAATTTATTGCAGTCTGATGGTGGTAAATACGTTTGCTCACCTCCTCTACGTAGCTTACAAGATAATACAGATTTATGGGAAGGATTATCTGATGGGAGTTTACAAACTGTTGGTACTGATCATTGTCCATTTTTTGCTAATGGCAAATTGCCAATTGAATATGATGGAGATCAGGTATCTATTCCCGGTAAAGAATTAGGAGACGATGATTTTACAAAGATACCTAATGGTTTACCTGTAATAGAACATAGGATGGCACTATTGTGGACATTTGGAGTGTCGACAGGAAAATTGTCTGTTGAACGATTTGTTGAATTAGTATCTACTAATCCTGCAAAAATATTTGGGTTATATCCTCGTAAAGGTGCTTTAATGCCAGGTTCAGATGCAGATATTGTATTATGGGATCCAAACAAAAAACATACTATATCTGTTAGAAGTTCCCACATGAGAACTGACCATGATTTGTGGGAAGGTGTTGAAGTGGAAGGCATGCCAAAACAAGTATATTTAAGAGGACGTTTGTTAGTCAAAAATAATAATTGGTTTGGACAACCCGGTTATGGACAGCTCTTGAAGAGAGACGGTGATTTTCAGTTTGTTTGATGTTTTGTCTGTAATGTTAGGCGCATAATTATTAATTTGTTTGTGTCAAATTGACACAAACTTATGTTATCTTAATTTTGTGTTTTTATTGACGGCTTTTTCTTGCTATGGTATTATCGCAATCTACTTGGATAAGGTTTTTTCCGATTGTTATCTAAAGTAAAACATAAATTGAGTAAATGTGTGTCTAAGGGAGATTACTATAACAAGAGTTACAAGCAGAAAAATAAATACTCGTTTTCGTAAACGCTCCGATCTTTTCAGAATTAATGAGAAAATTAAAGCACCTAATGTGCAATTAATAGGTCCTGATGGAAACAATTATGGGGATATAGCATTAGATAAGGCCCTTGCAATTGCTAGGGAAGCCGATTTAGATTTAGTCGAGGTTTCACCTAATACTAAACCTCCGGTTTGTAGGGTGTTGGATTATGGTAAGTTTCTCTATGAGCGTTCCAAGAAGGAAAAAGAGGCGCGTAAATCTCAGAAACAAATTGAGATTAAAGAGATAAGACTACGGCCAAAGACAACTGCGCATCATAGGTCATTTAAGGTACGCGATGCACGTAGATGGCTTGAAAAAGGTATGAAAGTTAGAGTTAGGATCAGATTTAGAGGTCGTGAAATTACTTTACCTGATATTGCTAGGGAGGATATGAGCGAGATTTATGAGGAACTTTCTGATATAGCTCATATGGAGTCTCCTCCAAGTATTGAGGGCAGAACTATGTTGATGGTTTTAGCTCCTGGAGCAGAAAAAAAATAATTAATCACATCAAAATAGGATTTAGATTATAATAAGTTGTAGGTACAAATATTATGCCTAGAAAGAAAAAAGCAACAAAATATAAATTAAAAACACATAGAGCTACTGCAAAGAGGTTCAAATTAACAGGTTCAGGTAAGTTAGTGCGTACTAAGATTGGTAAAGGTCATTTGCGTCGTAATACTTCCAAGAGAACTAAACGAGTATTTAGCAAAATGATAGAAGTCGAATCTAAGGGTATTGGTAAGAGAGTTAGGAGATTGGCTCCTTACTTGCGGCGTCATAAATACAATCCACCATCTTGACATTAGATAAAAGAGGTTTTTAAATGACTAGAGTAAAAACAGGTCCTTATAGGCGACGTCGTCATCAGAAATTAATAAAAAGCATGCAGGGACAATTTGGTTCTCGTCATAGGTTGTGGCGTAGGGCGAATGAGTCAATGCTCAAAAGTAACTGGTATGCTTATCGTGATCGTAGAGTTCGCAGGAGAGAACTTAGAAAGCTATGGATTATAAGAATAAATGCTGCAGTACGTCGCCATGGTATAAAATATAGTGTATTTATGCACAAATTAGATAAGGCTAATATTCAGCTTAATAGAAAAACTCTTGCAGATTTAGCAGTAAGGGATCCTGAAGTATTTTCGGCTGTTGCAGATCTAGCTATTGAACAATAATCTAACAAATTTGAAAGACACTTAGATTAATAATTTATATGTAGGAATGTAGGTTGGTATTGTTTGAAAAAATTGTAACAAATATATCGCACGTTGGTGGACCTATTTGACCGTGCCTTTGATAATGAAAGGTCCCAAATGGGAATGAAGCTGACGGAAGTAAAACGGAAAGGAGATATCCCCAATGTCAAAAGTTTCTATTAAAAAATTACTTGAAACAGGTGTTCATTTTGGTCATCGTACTGGTAGATGGCATCCTAAAATGAAACCTTATATATTTACTGAACGTAATGGTATCCATGTAATTGATTTACAACAAACGATTGAACTAATAGAAGAATCATATAATTTGATTCGTGATAAAGTGGCGTCTGGAGGTGAGGTTTTATTTGTTGGTACAAAAAAGCAAGCCCAAGAAGCGGTGCAGAAAGAAGCTGAACGATGTGATATGCCTTATGTGAATAGACGTTGGCTTGGAGGAATGATAACTAATTGGCGTACTATGAAAGAGAGAATCAATGAATTGGAACGACTAGAATCTGAAGAGGCATCCGGTGAATGGGATTCATTGAAGAAGAAAGAGAAATTAATGTTGAATCGTAAAATTGATAAGTTATTGTATAGACTTGGTGGCATAAGGTCAATGAAGGGTTTGCCTAGTTTGCTTTTTGTAGTTGACATTGGTAGGGAGATAGCTGCTATTAGAGAAGCTAAAATATTAGGAATTCCTGTTATTGCAATGGTAGATACTAATTGTGATCCTTCATCAGTTGAATATGTGTTACCGGCTAATGATGATGCTATTCGTGCTATAAGGCTTGTAATATCGTATATGGCGGATGCCGTTATTGAGGGTATAAGTCTTAGGGCAGAAGATTTAGAAGCTGCAGGATATGAAATGGGATCATCTGATCAAACTGATAATCTCTCGGAATCTGATGAAGATTTGTTAGGTGCTTCTACTTTAGCAAAATTGAGCAGTGGAGAATTAGAATTTGCAGATTCTGATAATGATACTGACTCAGTACAAGGAGTACCTGCAAATGAGAATAGTAATAACAGTGAGGAAGAGATTGATGATGGAGATGGTACTAGTTCGGACGATCATGATGATGCAGGAGCTGTAGATGAAGAGGAATCTAAAGTAGAAGATGAAGTGACAGAAGTTGATAAAGTGCAATCATCTAAATCTGAATTGGAGGGATGAAATGAGTGTAAGTGCAAGTCAAGTTAAAGAATTGAGAATTGCAACTGGGGCTCCGATCCTTGATTGTAAAAAGGCTTTACTAGATAGTCAAGGAGATTTTGACCAGGCTGTTGATTGGTTACGTAAAAAAGGATTGTCAACTGCAGCAAAAAAATCTGGCAGAGATGCAAGTGAAGGTGTAATCGACTCCTATATTCATCAAGGGAATCGTGTAGGAGTAATTATAGAAGTCAATTGTGAAACAGATTTTGTTGCTCGATCAGATGATTTTCTTTCTCTGGTTCACAATGTCCTTTTGCATATAGCTATGGCTAATCCAATATGTCTGGATAAAGATGATCTTCCAGAAGAATATTTGTCCAAAGAAGAAGAACTTTATCGTGAACAAGCCATAAAGGAAGGGAAGCCTGCGGATATTGTAGATAAGGTTGTGGCTGGAAAATTAGAAAAGTATTACAAACAAGTATGTCTATTAAGACAACCATTTATTAAAGATGAAGACCAGACCATTCAGGATCTAGTCAATAATGCTATAGCTAAATTTGGCGAAAACATTATTGTTCATAGATTTGTGCGTTATGAGCTTGGCAAATAGATTAAAATTGTATAACAATACTTTATTATAGAATTGACGATATATGCCTAAAACTTACAAGTTTAAACGTGTTTTGTTGAAGTTGGGAGGTGAGGCTCTCGCTGGTGTTGGTGGTTCTGGTATTGATCCTAAACAAGCTGATCTAGTATCGAATATTATTGCGGATGTGGTTAGTCAAGGTACTGAAATAGCTGTAGTAGTTGGGGCTGGAAATTTGTGGCGTGGTTCCATAGGTACTCAGAATGGGATGGAGCGTACTATTGCAGATCATATGGGCATGCTTGCTACTGTGATGAATGCTATTGCTTTGCAGGATGCGCTTGAGAGAGCTGGAATATCCACTCGTGTGCAGACTGCAATAGAAATTAAAGAAGTTGCTGAACCATATATATGGCGTCGAGCTGTCCGACATTTGGAAAAAGAACGTGTAGTGATTCTTGGGGGTGGAACTGGTAACCCTTATTTCACGACTGATACAGCAGGAGCGTTACGAGCAGTAGAAATTGATGCTGATATTTTGATTAAGGCTACCAAAGTGGATGGAGTTTATTCTACTGATCCAGAGCATAATGATAATGCTAAGAGATATGACAAGATTAGTTACATGGAAGCCATTAGTTTGCGTTTAAAGTTTATGGATAGTACTGCATTATCATTATGTATGGATAATGACATGCCTATTGCAGTAGTCAATTTGTGGCAAAAAGATAGTCTTCTAAAGGTAGTTAGAGGTGAAAAAGTTGGTACAATAGTATCGAAGTAATAAATACCTTCATAGTTGTAAGATATTATATTTTTAGTGATTAAAAAATTAATAATTGATTTCAGAGGATATTATGATAAAGGAATTAATGAATGATACAAAAGATCGAATGAAATCTTCAATTAACTCCCTTGAAAATGGTTTGGCAACTGTACGAACTGGTAGAGCTTCACCAGTACTGGTTGAGCAGTTGATGGTGAATTATTATGATCAATTAACTCCATTAAATCAGTTGGCAACGATTGGTGTTCCGGAACCTCGTATGATTACGATTAAACCATTTGATAATAATACTATTGGCGAAATAGAAAAAAGTATAATGGCATCTGAGTTGGGTTTAACACCTACTAATGATGGAAAAATCATTAGATTGAGTATTCCACCTCTAACAGAGGATCGCAGGAAAGATTTGACTAAAGTAGTTAGCCAACGCGTCGAAGAGGCACGAGTATCTGTTCGTAATGCTCGTCGTGATGCACAGAATGACATGCGAGAGTTTCAGCGTGAAAATCTGATTTCTGAAGATGAATTAGAGCATGGACAGAAATTGCTTCAGGAATTGACTGATCAGTTTGTGAATGATATCAATGAATTAGGAGAAGATAAGAAAGAAGAAGTTATGCATGTATAATGGTTGTTATGAAAAGTTGAAGACAGCTGTGATTCGTTGATAAAAAACTTAATTTCATAGTGCAATGTTTGTAAATAATATATTTTAAATATGAATAAAAGCGAATCTACTGATTCGATTCAGATGATACCTAATCATGTTGCCATCATTATGGATGGTAATGGTCGCTGGGCGCAAAAGCGTGGCTTACCTAGATTAGCTGGTCATCGAGCAGGTACGGAAAACCTCAGAAAAATAATTGAAGAATGTATTAATTTAGATATAAAACATCTGACTATTTATGCATTTTCAACTGAAAATTGGCACAGACCGATTGAAGAAGTTTCTGGTTTGATGGGGTTATTAGAAAATATGCTTGATAAGGAATTAGAATCTCTAGATAAAAATGGGGTGAGTATTAGACATTTGGGACATAGTTTTGGTATTCATGAAAGGCTTATGAATAAAATTGTTGATGCAGTTAACACTACTCGTAACAATTCTACTTTGGTATTAAACGTGGCTTTTAACTATGGTGGTAGACATGAGCTTGTTCGAGCAGTGCAAAATATTATTGATGATGAATTATCTTCTCAAGAAGTTGATGAAGAGTTGATTAGTAATTATTTGGATACTTCTGGGCAACCAGATCCAGATTTAGTTATACGTACTAGCGGAGAATATCGTATTAGTAATTTTTTAGTATGGCAAAGTGCATATGCTGAATGGTACTTTACAACAAAGCTTTGGCCGGATTTTAATGAAGAGGAATTATATCGTGCACTTGTTTTTTTTAGTGGACGAGAACGTAGATTTGGCCAGATTTCTGATCAGATAAAGTGATGCTAAAAAAAAGACTTCTTACTGCAAGTGTATTGAT
>DBHI01000038.1 GCA_002296125.1 Anaerolineales bacterium UBA832
CGTCACTAAAAATTATCATCTAATTATTGCGCTTATGGTTTCAGGAGCTGTTATTGGGATTCTCCTTGCTAGGAAAGTGCAAATGACACAGATGCCTGAGTTAGTTGCAATACTACACAGTTTAGTCGGACTAGCAGCAGTATTAGTAGGTTATGTCAACTTTTTAGATGAAACTATAAGTCTAACGGGTGTCGAAAAAACTATACACAGTATCGAAATATATATAGGAATATTTATCGGAGCAATAACTTTTTCAGGGTCAATTATTGCATTTGGTAAGCTCAGCGGAAAAATGAGTGGTAACCCACTTATATTGCCAGCTAGACACTACCTCAATCTGATTATCGTATTTGTAATCATTTATCTTGGCTATATGTTTACGGTTGACCCTCAGATTTCAAACGCTATTTACCCACTTGGTTTAATGACCTTACTTGCTCTCATTTTTGGTATCCATCTAGTGATTGCTATTGGTGGCGCTGATATGCCTGTTGTGGTATCGATGCTTAACTCCTATTCAGGTTGGGCAGCATCTGCTACTGGTTTTATGTTAAGCAATGATCTTTTAATTGTCGTTGGCGCGTTGGTTGGAAGTAGTGGTGCAATACTGAGTTACATAATGTGTCGAGCTATGAATAGAAGTTTTATATCTGTGATTGCTGGTGGTTTCGGTACAGATTCAGCACCTGTTGCAACAACGGTTTCTGACCAAGGAGAAGTAATATCAATTGATTCTGATGAATTAACAGATCTTCTTCTTACCTCAAATAAAGTTATGATAATTCCTGGATACGGAATGGCAGTTTCTCAAGCACAACACACTGTGAATGAAATAGTAAAACTACTTAAAAAGAAAAATGTGGACGTTGAATTTGCTATTCATCCTGTTGCTGGAAGAATGCCCGGCCATATGAATGTCCTGTTAGCTGAAGCAAAAGTACCATATGACATAGTTTATGAGATGGATGAAGTTAACGATGACTTTAATAGTGTTGATGTTTCCATCATAATTGGCGCCAATGATATTGTGAATCCATCTGCGCTTGAAGATCCAAACAGTCCTATTGCAGGTATGCCTGTGTTAGAGTGTTGGAAAGGTAAAACTACTGTAGTACTTAAGAGAGGCATGGCAACTGGATATGCTGGTGTACAAAATCCTTTATTCTTCAAAGACAACACCCGAATGCTTTTTGGCGATGCTAAAAAAACTATGGATGAGGTCTTAGGCAATCTACAGTCTGTATAATCACAATGAAAAAGAAAACACAAAGCATTAGGATTGTTGATTATAGATATATAAAAGAAGTACTTGAGATTGTTACGAAAAATAAAATTAACCTATCTAGTAGGAGAATAAGAAGACTTGTATTTCTAGATTTATATTTGCCAAATTGTTCTAATAATACGTTGTATCAGAAATATCGTAAACTAGTAAGCAGAGACGCGTCAAATTTCCAAAGACTAGTATTGTTCATCGCCGTAAGCATATTAACTGTAATAGTAATAATTCTCTTTAAAATTTCACTTTAATCTTATGGACAAAAAAAACTGTATAATTACGGGTGCTACATCAGGAATAGGTCTGGAGACATCTAGAATTCTTGCTGAGCAGGGATATAATCTCATTTTAGTGAGTAGGTCAAAAGAAAAATTGGCAACCTTGTCTCATGATCTAGAAAAAGATTTTCATATATCAACCTCCTCATATGAATGCGACCTTTCATCAATTTCTCAGACTATTGAGGTTAGTAATAAAATCAAAACTAATCATAAGGAGATTCATTGTTTGATAAACAACGCAGGTGGTATTTTTATGGATTTTGAGACTACTAGCGAAGGACTTGAGAGAACATTTGCATTAAATCATATGAGCTACTTTATCCTTACTAACATCCTCCTAGATAATATTACATCAAGGATTGTCAATGTTGCCTCTGAGGCACATCGGGGGGCTACAATTAGTGATGATTTTAGATACCCAAATAGATTTAATGGGTGGATGCAATACAAAAATTCTAAGTTAGCCAATATTTATTTTACTTACCATCTGAATTCTATATTAGACAAAGCAAACTCTCCTCTTACAGTTAACTGTCTACATCCAGGTGTTGTAAATACCAATATAGCTAACAATAACAATAGTTGTATTTATAAAACCATCTCATCATTTATTAAATTTTTTGCAATATCAAGTAGACAGGGAGCATCCACATCTGCGTATTTAGCCACAAGTTCAGAAGTAGATTCTTTCAGTGGGGGCTATTTTATTAAATCAAGGCCTGTGAAATCATCTAATATCAGTTATGATAAAGGTGTTGCTGAAAAATTGTGGACACTCAGCACAGAAATATGGAAATCTACATAGATGATAATACTTAGTCATCAAGTGTGTTCCTTTAACCATAAGTGATATCTAATTCTGTACTTGTAATCACATTTGGGAGAACTTAATAGTATTATGAGAATACTACCGTTAATCATAACTTTTTGTCTCACATCCTGTGCCTCGATGCAGGCTGCAAAATTTCCTATAAAGATAGAATTAAACACCGTGAATATGGATAACCAAAGAATTGATGCTGTTTGCACAGTTTTTTCATCTTCAGATAAAATTGAGACACTCGCACCTAAGACTATTACATTTATGACAGAGTGCTCATCTATCAATGTGCTTTGTCGTGCTGGAGCTACCGAAGGACAATATGGCATGAATATTTCAGACGAGGACGAAACAGGAAATTTTCTTATTAATTCAGCTTTGGGATATCTTTTTGATAGAGCAGTTGACTCAATAACTCCAATGGGACAATTCTTAAATTTAATTGATAATGAAAATTGTGAAATGAA
>DBHI01000005.1 GCA_002296125.1 Anaerolineales bacterium UBA832
GAAACAGGAGCTGGACAACATGGTGTTGCTACAGCAACAGCTTGTGCACTATTAGGATTAGATTGTGTCGTATACATGGGAATAGTAGACATGAAACGACAAGCACCTAATGTGGCTAGAATGCAATTATTGGGAACTGAAGTAAGAGAAGTCAAAAGTGGTTCTCAAACATTGAAAGATGCTATTAACGAAGCTATTCGCGATTGGGTTACCAATGTAAATTCAACTTACTATCTTTTAGGATCAGCTCTTGGACCTCACCCATATCCTACAATGGTACGAGATTTTCAATCCATCATTGGATTAGAAACCAAAAACCAAATACTTATGACAGAAAATACTCTTCCAGATGCTATTGTTGCATGTGTTGGAGGAGGTTCAAATGCCATAGGTATTTTTCATGAATTTGTCAATGACCCAAATGTATCTCTTATTGGAGTAGAAGCAGGTGGTCTTAATGTGGCTGATGGACAGCATGCCGCTCGATTTGCAGACGATTCTATCGGAAGACCAGGAGTATTACATGGATGCTATACATACGTAATGCAAGATCAAGATGGTCAAATAGCAATGACTCATAGTGTAAGTGCCGGACTAGATTACGCTGCAATAGGTCCTGAGCACACTTATTTAAGAGACCTTAAACGTGCCTCTTACACTCATGCATCAGATGAAGAAGCATTACATGCTTTTCAATTACTTTGTGAACAAGAAGGAATAATACCAGCATTAGAGTCATCTCATGCAGTGGCACACGCCTTAAAAATAGCACCTAATATGAGCAAAGAAGAAATCATCATAATTAATTTGTCAGGACGTGGTGACAAAGACTTAGACACTGTATTAAACAAAATAAAATTATAATAATGTCAAATCCAAACGAACAAGTATCAAAAACTTTTCAAGCAAAACATACTGCATTTATGCCGTACTTCACATTAGGATTTCCTGATTTTCAGACTTCTTTGGACATTATTCAAAGTTGCGCAGAAGCTGGTGCAGACTTAATTGAATTAGGTATGCCATTTTCAGACCCTTTAGCTGATGGACCTACAATTCAAAACAGCACACAAATTGCTCTCAAAAATGGTATGTCTATACAAAAATGTATTGAAGCGGTAAAAATATTGCGTAAAAGAGGAGTGACAATACCATTAATGATGATGGGTTACTATAATCCTATACTATCATATGGAGAAGAAATATTTGTTAATCAAGCAGCTGACTCTGGTGCTAATGGGTTTATTATTCCTGATTTACCACCAGAAGAAGGAGAATTGTTCGAACAATATTGCAAAAATCGAAAGTTGTCTTTATCATATTTAGTAGCACCAACAAGTACAGAAGCACGTATAAAGCTTGTATCTAAGAAAACAAGTGGTTTCGTATATTTAGTTTCATTAACAGGAGTAACTGGAGCACGTACTAAAATGTCCAATAATTTGCAACCTTTTGTAACATTAGTACGTCAACATATTAAACAACCATTGGCACTTGGGTTTGGTATAAGCACTACTTCACAAGCTCAAGAAGCTGGCAATTTAGTGGATGGAGTCATTGTCGGAAGCAAACTGATAAACATTGCCGAAGAATCTGACAATCCTCCTCAAGCATGTGGAAAGTTTGTTAATAAAATGGTTGAAGCATTACAACAAAACAACTAGCACTACTCACATTAATCTGAAATCATATTCAGATAACATTATCTCCACACATTAATGTGCAGACAAATCAACATCAATTTCTGTAGTTAATTCTGTAAAAACATCTGTACCAATTATGCCATCATGACGCAATATACGTAAAGTGTCCCTTTTAACCTGTAAAATCTCCTTACGTACAATTTCTAACTCATCGTCACGAATATCAGGCAACATGATAAGAGCTTCTTCTACATCACCAGAAAACTTTTTAATCTCTACTTGCACCTCTGATACCAATACCTCATAAATTTGTTTAGTAACCAAACCTTCTGCATACTGCAACTGCAAAAACTCTTCCGATGATTTAGCAGCAGCTAGTCTAGCACGTCTTCTTTCATATTCAATTAGATTCTTATTGCCTTTCAACAACCCTAATTTTCTAAGCAATAGAGGGAGGGTAGTCGCCTGCACACCAAGTGTAAACAACACAACACCAAATGTCATCACTAAAACCTCATCGTATCCAACAAAATTCTCAGGCAAAGCCAAGACCAAAGCCAAAGCAATACCACCTCGCAAACCACCCCAAACTAATACTGCTTGCCAAGATAATGGCGTCTTATTAGGTGCAAACCTATTGATAATTGGACTTAGGCCAAATACAGTTATAATACGTGCAACCAATGTCATAATAACAGCAATTCCTATGAGTACACTGCTGTCAAATATCTTCTCTAAATTTACTTGCAAACCTATTAGTAAAAAAACAAATGTGTTTGCAATAAAAACCACAAACTCCCATATGTGTAACAGAACATTTCTGGTAGTATGGCTCATACCATAGCGTCTACCACTATTACCTATTAATAATCCAGCGACTAAAACAGCTAATACACCACTAGCATGAAGTTGTTCTGCAACCAAATAAGAACCATATGCCACTACAGCACTTAACACAGTCTCGACAAGATAGTCATCAATTTGTCTAATTAATTTATATGCAATGTAGCCCGAAACAAAACCTACTAACAAACCTAGTCCAGACACACGCAAGAATTCTATTACTCCATTTGCAAAACTAAAATTACTAGGATCTATCGCAAATTCCAACAATAAAGAAAAAACTACTATTGCAGTAGCATCATTAAGAAGACTCTCTCCTTCAGTAAGTAATCCAAGACGTTTTGGTAAACCCAATTCTCTAAAAATAGCTGTAACTGCAACAGGGTCAGTAGCAGCTATTAATGCACCAAACACTAACATAGTGGATAGAGGTAAACCAGTTATGACAGCTAACAACCAACCCACCAAAATAGTCGTAACTAAAACACCAGGAACTGCAAACATCAACATAGAAAATAGATTGTCTCTAAATTCAGAAAACTCAATATGTAGTGCTGCTTCAAATACTAGAGGTGGCAATAATAGTAATAAGATTAACTCCCTAGCTACATGTGGAGCAAGTTCTGGTTTGTTGGGCAATAACAGAGTAATCAATACTCCCACTAGGACAAGTCCTACTGTATAGGGAAAATTCACACGTTTAGTAAACCATGATACGAATGCAGCAATCAACAACAAAACAGTAATCATAAGTTCAGTATTTATTAATCCCATTTGCATATCCATAAATTATATAAGAGTTTATATTAACTTAAATCATGTAGTCAACTTAGATTCACTATCAGGAAAGCACTGTCTCTCTAAGCATAGAAGCAACGAGAGTACTACGGCGTTTCACAATTAATACTGGACAATGTGCGCTGTCTGCAATCTGTTGAGGCACATTTCCCACAAGAATATTACGAAATAGACTCTCCCGAGTCGCTCCAATTACAATCATATCACAACCCTGAGAAGCTTCCAAAATGCCTTGAGCAGGTGTCTCTGACGTGACAATACATTCCTCAATTGATTGATACTTATGACCTTCAAGAGCCCTCCTAAAAGCATTTTGGCCACGTGCTTTAACATCTTTAGAATTATTATTAGCAGATACATGTAATAACCTAACTATAGTTAACTCACTTGTATTGCGAGCAAGAGCAATAGACAAGTTAACAGCTAATCTACTATTAGGTCCACCTGCTACTGGGACCAAAATTGTTTTTAGTTGATCATAAGGACGATGACGCAAAATTGCTATATCCGTTGGAGGATTAGAAATCACACGATCAATTACAGAACCAAATAGTTGATCACGCGAACCTGTAGAACCCGGCCAACCAAATAATGCTACATCACTTTTGTTCTCATGTACAGTCTTCAAGATTGCGTCAGATATAGACCGACCTAATCTAATCATAGAATGAACGGGTACATCAAGTACCCTGGCTTGCTCAATCACCTTGTCTATGTAAGGTCGACGTTCCCGCAAAAATAAACGACCATCATTCAATTGTAATTGCCGAGGAACTTTAACAACATGCAAAGCCAACACTTCACCATTGTGTTCCTTAGCTAGTATGCTACCCAACCTACCTAATATATGCGCTTGATCCAGGTCAGATACCGGCAACAAAACAGAATAATCTACTGAAGTAAGCGCTTCTTCATGCAAAACATCATTAGGTCTTTCTTCTTCTTCTTTCTTGCTAAAATATCCCCAATATAGTAGAAGTCCAACACCTATCCAACCAACACTTAATAATCCAACCTGACCTAATTTAAATGCTAAGAATATAGCCATGGCTAAATTACTAATAATACCAATCACAGGCGTCCATGGATACAAAGGAACCTTAAATCCTCTTTCCAAATTAGGTCGACGATGACGTAAAGTCATAACCGCAATGTTCACCTGAGTAAATAGTAGTAAAAACATAACATTTGCAGCTGCTGCCACCTGATCTATAGGTAAAGTAAATCCCATTACTACAACTAATATGCAGGACAAAAATATTGCCCAATATGGCGTATGCATACGTGGGTGAATAAAGGCAAAAGAAGATGGTAGGTTCCGCTCTCTACCCATTGCAAAAGATACTCTTGATGATGAGTAAATGGTAGCATTCAACGCAGACATTGTTGAAGCAAGTCCACTAATTAAAATTAGCATTCCTCCCATTGGAATAAATTGTTCTGCAGCTCGTACTATAGCAACCTCTTTAGCTTGTGCAAGATATTGCCATACTTCCAATCCAGGAGGTGGGGTAACAGCACCAATGACCACAAACCCTATCAATATATAAATAATCACCACTGCACCTATCGAATAGAATATAGCACGCGGAATATTATGAGCTGGGTTTTTTACCTCCTCACCACTTTGAGCAATTATTTCATAACCCTCAAATGCAATAAACGTCATACCCATAGCTACAAACACGCCGCCAATACCATTAGGCAACATTCCAGCTGAAAAATTGTCAGTCCAGTTTGGATTATTAAACATAGCATAAAGCCCAAAACCAATAAATACAGAAAGAATTACTACTTTTGCAATTGTTACTATACTACCTGCTAATCCCGCTTCGCTTGCACCAAGTGAATTTACATAAGCAAAGAGCGCAACAACTACAACCATAAACAGTAATGAAAGTTGATGTTCTGACAAAGGAAGAGGAACTCCTGTTATGATCCAAACTTCAGTAGCTAATCTACCAAATCCTAATCCATACAAAGCACATGCCACTATATATGCAAACCAATTCATCCATCCAGCTAAAAATCCTTGTGTACCTCCCAAACCTTCCTTGACCCACAGAAATCCTCCACCAGCCGCAGGAATGGAAGAACCTAGCTCAGCATATGATAAAGCTGTAAATGTAGTTACAAGACCATTCAACATAAACGCCACTGGTAAAGAAGGTCCTGCATATCCAGCCGCTATACCAATTAGAACAAAAATACCAGCTCCAATCATGGCTCCAATGCCAATCATTGTTATATCCATCAAACCTAATGTACGACTCAGAGTTATTTCTTGAGAATTAGAATTGTCCTTCATACAATGTTCTCCTATTCTATATAGAGCCAATAAACTATGTGAACTAATCCTAGGAAGCTATTAATAGTAACACAAATAATTATTATAAGTACGTTTAATATACTGTATTATTATGACAATTGTACTCTATGTTGTTCAGCTAATATACTTAACGTACGATCTATTTCTTGACTACAAGTATTGTCGGACCAACCTAAACATTCTCCAACAATTTGACACAATTCGACAATCAAATTTGTAGTTAATTCTCCCATCATTGCCATCATTGTTCGCCTTAATATCAAATCATCTAAACGCACAACACTTTCAAATTTTGTTATATAAGCAATTTCAGCATAAGTATAATCATTGTGAAATTCTAAACTCTTGTCGGGCCAACGACCATTATTAGTCAAAAATACTGCTATATCTACAATTTTAGTTCCGTAACGTTTATATAAAACACGAGATCGCACCTCATCCAAACCAAAATCCTGTTGAACTTTAGCAAGAAAACTTCTTTCTTCATTTGAACCAATTGGATAATCCTTACCGCCTCCAATACACAATGATTCCGTGTTAAAAAGTCTTTTCATACAAATAGATTCTAAGACATGGTCAGTAACCTTTGCAGCAAATGATCTAAATGTAGTCCATTTACCACCTGCTAATGTAATTATTGGAAACTTAAGATTCACAGAAGAAGTCGATATATGTAAACTATGATCACGAGTCCACTTACTAGTATCTTCTGATTCACTATGTAGCAAAGGTCTAACACCAGAAAAAGTAAAAACAATATGAGAATCAGTTACACATATTGTTGGAAAAATCTTATTGATCATTGCAATAAAGTATCTTATTTCTTCATCCGTACAAAAAACACTACTATAGTCATCACAAATTAAATCTGATGTTCCAACCAATATCTTGTCCAAAAATGGACATATTAATACTATTCGACCGTCATCATTTTCAAAGAAAATTTCATGATCATCTATAGCGTCTCTAAGTTCGTTATGATCGATCACAATATGTGATCCTTTGCTACCTCTGACAAATTTACTGTTATATTCCATAGCCCGATTAACCTCATCAATCCACGGTCCTGCTGCATTTACAACTAAAGTGGGTTTGATTACATGGATTTCATTCGTCAATTCATCTTGTAAAAAAACATTTTCATCAGATGCACCGCAAACTGACATGTAGTTTATTGCATGAGATTTTTCGTCATTGCTGATAGTATCGCAGATCATTTCAAAACAGACCCTCTCAGGGGTAATAATAAAAGCATCATAATAAGTAGCTGTACAAATTATTTTCGGATTCAACAAAGGAAATTGACTCAATGATTCTTTTCTAGACATAAAAAAGTGTCGCGACATAATAGCAGTGTGACGAGCCATAAAATCATAAATCATCAAACCTATCTTGATCAGAAGTGCCCCTCTTTCATTATGGTTGCCTATTTTAATACCGAAAAATCGAAGCACAGCATTAAATAAGCCTGTAAAGCGCTTAAATATCGGAATTGTAGTAGGTAATGGAACTACATAATGAGGTGCAGTTTTAAGCAAACGATTCCTTTCTTCTAGTGCCTCACGTACTAACCTAAAATCACCATATTCCAAATATCGTAATCCTCCATGTGCCATATGTGAGGTAGACGAACTAGTTCCAGATGAAAAATCAGACTTATCCACCAATAAAACATCAATCCCTTGCAAACTTAAATCACGAAATATTGCCGCACCATTAATACCACCACCTACAACTAAAACTGACACTGTAGATGTATCACGAAGCATTTGAATATTCTTATTTCTATAACTATTATTGCAAATGACTTAACACCTTTCTGATGTACATCATCCTAACTAATTATTTTATTGTTATCTCTTAAGTTCTGTAGCAATCAAATTATCCCAATTTACCCGTAACTCATCAGACTCAACAGATCTTGCATATACACCAAACTCCCCTGCGGAAAGCTCTCCTAGCCCAGTCCATATATATTCATGCACTAATGCACCATTCACATACAAACTAAAACTATCTCCATTAACAAGGACCCCTAAACGATAAACACCATCTCCACTAGTAATAACATCTGAAACAGCTATTCTCAAATCATTATATATTCCATTGACTTTATTGATTAATCGATAATTACCTTCACATGTTATTGTGGCTGCAAAATATTCATCTATCTCTAGACTTGCTTTAAAAAGCAGACCATAATAATCCTTACCTATACAAGCATCCACTATAACATCTCCTTCATAATAAAAATTACGCTCAAATAAATTGAGCTCTGGAGCTGAAGAATAAAACTGTTTATTCCGATCTTTAGTGATAAGCTTAAACATCCCATCTTCAATACCTGAGTACCAGTTTTCTGTTTCATTCCATCCCCAACTATCAAACGACAATGGATAGAACCTCTCCTCCCACATAACCTCTAAAGGTTCTAGTAACTCCAAATCTAGATTAAATACACTGTCAGGGATTGATATTGTTGGAACCATGGTAGGAGTAACTGTATTTGTAGGCATGGGTGTAACTGTAGAAGTTTCAATTTTAGTCACCAATGTAACCACTTGTGTTTCGGCTAAATTAAATTCTTCTGTAGAATTAAACATATCATCAGCATCACTATTTTCCCCTTCATCAACTATAACCTCAACTGGCTCAGGAGTAACAACGTCAACTTCCATTTCAGTTGTAGACACCAACACGTCACCGACAGTGATAGTCTCAAATACTGCATCAGAGACGTCAGTAGCTATGTTAGGTGTTGAAACATCTAATGTCGATTCAACTATTTCACCAAATATATTTTCAACATCAGAGCGCATTGATGTAAACATATCAATCACATATGATGCACCAACATTAATAGGCCCTAAAAAACCAACTGTCTGAAAAACACCCAGTATCAATCCTGCTAATACAACAGCAATTACAAATCTCAGAGGTCTTCTTCGTCTATATGGCTTTATTGAAATATCGACAGGTTGCCAGTTATACCTAGATCTCGTATCAAACACTTTCACTGGCTCAGAAAATTCACTGTTGATTTCATCGCTACTATCAATCATGGATTCCCTATCGACAATTGGTGGTCCTATAAGCTCTCGAATAGTTTCTACCTCAACCGAGCTGTTTGCATCTACTGGATGTGAAGATACCAAATCCAAATCATCCTCTTCATCAAACTCTGGCATTACTGGAATCTCATTGAGTTCGTGCTGTGTATCGTTTTGCAGCTTTTTATATGTTGTCGATGTCTCTTCAGAAAAAGTATCTTCAATCTTTTTAGAAACTTTTAAGTACTTTCTAAGTCCTTGGTACACCTTGTTTCCTACTCCATTGATACGTTGTAGATCACCCAAGTTACTATATGGTCTACCACTAACAATCGTATCTGCTAAAACTTGTCCAATACCCGGTACGGCTTGCAGTTGTTCGATAGAAGCTTTGTTTATATCTAACTTACCAAGTCTCTCTCTAGATACATCTTTTTGTACAGCATCTACACCTAAGTTTGAGCCAATGTCAAAACTAGATACTTTAAGATATTTTTTCAAAACAAGATACAACTTGTCACCAATGCCAGACACTGATTTAAGTTCAGCAATATGCTGGTACGGACGATTTGCAATAATTTCTTGAGCTAAGCCTGGACCAACCTGAGGCAACTTAATAAGATCATTAACTGATGTAGTATTTATATCAAACTTTCGTGAACTAAGATTCATATAATACCTATGCCTTAACAAAAAACCTACTTTAATATGGTAACACTAATAATGCCCAACATGTCCAACAAAACCAATGACACAATAACAAGAATTGCTGTAATCCATCCGGATATCAACAATGGAAATCTACGACGTATTTCCTGATCTAAAGCCGCTTCATAAGCAACTAATGACATTACTGGATTAGATATTTCTGGTAATGACAAGTTTGAATCAATACCAGAGTCTTGATAAACACCTTCAGTAAACCATGTATCATCATCTATTACTTCGGTTTTGCTTCTGTCTGCAAACACATCGGTCACCTCACAAAAACCTATCAATTTTTCAAATAGGTTCGTTCCTACACCATTTACACAAATTAGATCTTCAATTTTTGCAAATGGCCTCGAGGAAATTATACGTTGAGCCAATTTTGGGCCTATACCAGGTAATTGTAGCAACTCATCTAAATCACAATCATTAATATCCAGTGGAAATATATTACTTTGACCACCTGATGAACCACTATTTGAATGATGTTCCGATACGACACAACGCTGTCGAAACATGTACATCAAGTTTGAGCTTATACCCTGTATTACCGAAATTGATTCCAAATTGTCATAAGGCCTTCCAGCAACAATTCGTCGCGCAATAACTATTCCAACTCCAGGAATTGATTGCAACTCATCTAAACTACACAAATTCACATCTAATGGATGAGGTGGAACAATAATGGCTACTTCTGCAAGTCGTTCCAATGTTTTTTTACCAAAGCCTGGTAGCATACTTAACTCAGAATAATCCCAAAATGGACGAGCATCCATTAACATCTCCACCTTACGATTATCTAAAGGAGTATGTTCCTTCAAAACCAAAAAAGTCGCTGTATTCAAATCGATAGGATTATCATCCATTAACAATAATTTTAGCATAGGGACATACTTGAGTGGTCCACTACCAAAGATTTTTTTAGTACAATATTACTAATATATATATTAGACAATCAACAACATCTAACATGCAACAAAACAAATCCTTTACATTTGACGTTGAAATAGTACGCAACAAATTTCCCGCACTACAAATAACAGACAATAATATACCTAGAATATATTTAGACAATCCAGGCGGCACACAAATATGTAATTCAAGCATTAAATATATGAAAGACTATCTAATCCACAACAATGCTAATCGCGGAGGTTCCTTTGTCACTTCAATCAACACTGAAAACATTCTACTTGAAGCTCGACAAGCAATGTCTGATTTCATTAATGCAAATTCAAAAGATGAAATCATATTTGGCGCAAATATGACAAGTCTCACATTTACTATTGCACGATCCTTAACGAATTGGATAAAAGCTGATGATGAGATCATATTATCTAGATTAGATCATGATGCCAACATATCTCCATGGTTACAAATGGCAAAAGATACTGGGGCAACTGTAAAATGGGTAGATTTTGACCCAACAGACTGTACGTTAGATATTGGCTCATTTAACAGAGCCATAAATGATCATACAAAATTCATTGCAATTGGATATGCATCAAACTCTGTTGGAAGCATTAATCCAATCAAAACCATTGCGAAAATGGCACACTCAGTTGATGCATTGATCTTTGTTGATGCAGTTCAATATGTTCCCCATGGTCCAACTGATGTTCAAGACTTGGATATTGACTTTCTAGTATGTAGTGCTTATAAATTTTTCGGCCCACATCAAGGCATTCTATGGGGAAAATATGAACTTCTTGAAAAACTCAAAGCATATAAAGTACGTCCAGCATCTGAAAAACCACCTGATAAATTTGAAACAGGAACTCAAAACCATGAAGGCCAAGCTGGAATATTAGGAGCAATATCACATTTTGAATGGATCGGCGAAAAGTTTGGAAACATATTTTCTGCAAACTTCCAGCATATGTCAGGTCGAACACTAAAACTCCACAATGGGTTACTAGCAATCCAAAAATATGAACAACAATTAAGCCATCACTTAATTAATGGATTACAAAACATACCTAATATTAGTATTAAGGGAATCACAAACACAAAACAAATATCTAGTCGAATTCCAACAATTTCATTTACTATTAAAGATCAAAACCCTCAACAAGTGGCTGCATTATTAGGCGATCAAAATATTTTCGTTTGGGATGGACACTACTATGCGATTGAAATCATTAAACAACTAGGTATTGATAGTTCTAAAGGGATGGTTAGAGTAGGAGCAACACACTACAATACTATTAATGAATTAGATAAATTCTTAGATGTATTATCTTCAATAAAATAACATCGCACACACAGAATACCCCGGAAGGGACTCGAACCCCTAACCTAGGCTTTAGGAGAGCCTCGCTCTTCCATTTGAGCTACCGGGGCATACAGAAACAATCAATGTTATGACAATGAATCTATGTCATATTGGTACATTTGTACAAATAACACTCAGTTTTTTAGGGTGGTTTTTATTGCGCTTGATATTTTTGTAGTCAACCATATGACTGGATCATAATATCTATCTGCAACTCGTTCCTTTAATGGAATAATTCCATTATCTGTAATAGTAATATTTTCTGGACACACATCTGTACAACATCGCGTTATATTACAATACCCTGATCCTAACTCATCACGTATCATACCGATACGATCCTCCGTATCCAATGGATGCATTTCTAAACCAGCAGCTCGAATCATAAACCTAGGTCCAACAAATACATCTTGTCGTTTATGATCTCGTAACACATGACAGACATCTTGACACAAATAACACTCTATACATTTTCTGAATTCCTGAACTCTATCAACATCTTCTTGGCTCATTATATATCGACCATCAGATTGAGCAGAACTAGGTCTAAATGGGTTGATTTTCTTGTTCTGTTCATAATTCCATGAAACATCACATACTAGATCTTTAATTACTGGAAACGTCCTCATAGGCTGAACAGTAATCACTTCCTGATCTGAGTATGTATTCATCCGTGTCATACAAGCTAGTCTAGGCTTACCATTTACTTCCATACCACAAGAGCCACATTTACCCGCCTTACAATTCCATCTCAAAGCCATATCACCAGCTTGTTCAGATTGAATGCGATGCAATACATCTAATACTACCATTCCTTCGTCCACTTCCGTCCGATATGTGACAAATTCGCCACTTGAAGAATCGCCTCTCCAAATCCTAAATGTATGTTTAGACATGAATACCTCCCTCTAAATCATCAAGATTTGAATATGCAATTTCTGCCAAATGTTCTGGTGGAACATCTCTTGTAAATTGCTCGACTTCCATAGATCCATCTTCTGCATTTCGCACCACAATATTAATGTTTCCCCATTCTTCACGCTCACCTTCAAAATCTAATCTAGTATGAGCTCCTCTACTTTCCTCACGAATTAATGCAGATCTAGCTACTGCCTCAGCTACTATCATCATGGGACGCATTGATAACGCCTGATTCCAACCAGGATTATATTGACTTGAACCAACAGCATATATATTATCAAGTTTTGGTTTCAATTCCTCTATTGCATCTATAGCTCTTTGCAAACCCGCTCCAGTACGCACTATGTTTACATCATTCATTATACTTTGTAATTCTTCATGTAAAACATAAGGATTCTCTCCACCTTCTCGATTCAATGGAGCCACTGCCGCATGTCGCGCTAATTCAACATCATCCGAATCAATACTCAATGGCCTCGTTAATTGACTAATATATTCCTTTGCTCCTAAACCGGATAACCAACCAAAAACTAGCAGATCACTTAATGAATTGCCTCCCAATCTATTTGCACCATGCATACCTCCTGTGCATTCTCCACATGCAAAAAGACCAGGTACTGAAGTCATTTGTGTCTCACCATCTACAGCAATACCTCCCATCATATAATGTAACGTAGGTCCTACTTCCATACGTTCTTTCGTAATATCTACTTCCGCTAACTCCTTAAATTGATGGTACATGCTTGGCAATTTTCGCTTGATGTAATCCGGATCTCTTCTACTAGCAATATCTAAATATGCACCACCATGTTCAGAACCACGACCTTCTTCAACTTCATTCAATATAGCCTTAGCAACAACATCCCGGGTTAACAACTCAGGAGGTCTGCGTGCACTTGTATCTCCATCCAACCACTTCTGAGCCTCTTCAGGAGAATCAGCCGTTTCTTCTTTAAATCTTTCAGGAGTATAATTAAACATAAACCTATCTCCATCACTATTTTGAAGAACACCACCTTCACCTCTAACACCTTCTGTAACTAATATGCCTCGGACACTTAGAGGCCAAATCATACCTGTTGGGTGAAACTGTGCAAACTCCATATCTATAAGCTCAGCACCAGCCATGTAAGCCATTTCCATGCCATCCCCAGTATATTCCCAAGAATTACTAGTAACTCGCCAACACTTTCCAGCTCCACCTGTCGACATTATCACTGCTTTTGTTCTAAACAAAACAAAACGACCTGTCTCACGCCAATACCCAAAAACTCCACTAATTCTTGCATCATCTTTCAATAGCTTTAAAGCTGTACATTCTTGATGTATATGTATACCTTGATGAATACCATGATCCTGCAATGTACGTATCATTTCCAGTCCAGTACGATCACCAGTATGAGCCAATCTAGGATAACGATGACCTCCAAATGGACGTTGATTTATATATCCATCGGCAGTACGATCAAACACCGCTCCCCACTCTTCCAATTCCCTCACCCTATCTGCTGCATGACGGGCATGTAACTCTGCCATACGCCATTGATTTAAAAATTTGCCACCTCGCATTGTGTCACGAAAATGAACCTTCCAATTATCTCGATCATCAGTGTGACCTAAAGAAGCTGCAGCTCCACCTTCAGCCATTACTGTATGCGCCTTACCAAGTAATGATTTACATATCATACCTGTATTTAAACTTTGTGCAGAACACTCAATCGCAGCTCGCAATCCAGCACCACCAGCACCTATTACCACAACATCATGATCAAATGTTTCAATCTCATTAATATCGATAGACATATTTTTCACTATAATTTATTTACCATGTATTAATATCATTAATTATTCCCATTGAACACATACGTACATAGAAATCACTAAATCCCACCCATATCATACTCATCCATGCACATAACATATGTCGTTGATTCAACCAGGTCGCTTTCTTCCACAAACTAAACCTAATGCGAGCTCCAATACTACCTGAAAATGAATTCTTTCTGCCTCCTACCAAGTGCCTACAAGAATGACAACCGAATGTATATGTTGCTAATAACAATGGATTAATGATCAAAATTATCGATCCAACTCCAATACCAAACTCACCTTTAAACAACTTGCCTCCTTCCCACAAAGACAAAAAACCATCCCAGGATAATAGTCCTATATAGACTACAGCCAAATACCAGGTAAAACGATGTAAGTTTTGAAACAAAAACAATGCTGTTTCACCTTTATATTTTTGATCACTGTTAGGTCCCAACAGGATATTACTAGGCATCGCACCAACTGCACATGCAGCTGGATTAAGAAAATAAGCTCGATAATAAAATTTACGATAATAATAACAAGTCAATCGAAAAGCAAGTGGTCCTGCCAATATTAACCAAGCAGGTGATGTTGGAAAAAAGGGTGGCCAAATAGTCCTTAGCCAATCAGGCCACAAACCAAACCATGCATGCTCAATCGGTGCAGCTCCAACACGAACAGTATCAACAAATAAAACTGGCGAATAAAATGGCGACAGATAAGAACCGTGCCAATAATGTTCTCCTTGAAACCCTGCCCAATTTGCGTAAATAACAAAACAAAGAAAACCTAAACCCGTCCATGTTGGTTCAAACCACCATCGATCAGTCCTCGTTGTCTCCATTAGACCAGCTTCATGGCCACCATGTTCAGGAATTACGTCTGGTGCTGGCACAGACTTCATCTTATTCATTAAAGAATTAGCTTTATACAAAACTATTGCTAATGAAATACCACCACCTACTGTAATTAGAGTAATTATTACTACTGTTATAACAAAAAGTTGTGCGTTATCCATTTAATTTATTATCTCAAACCATTTTTGCAATAACTGCATCTCCAAATTCAGAACACTTTAACAATGTAGCATCATTCATTAACCTATGAAAATCATAAGTCACCGTTTTTGATCTAATTGCACCATTCATACCTTTTATGATTAGATCAGCAGCTTCTGTCCAACCCATATATCTTAACATCATTTCACCTGACAAAGTCACTGAGCCTGGATTAACTTTATCCTGATCAGCATACTTAGGAGCAGTACCATGGGTTGCCTCAAATACTGCTACTCCTGTATTATAATTAATATTTCCTCCTGGAGCTATCCCTATACCACCAACTTGTGCTGCCAAAGCATCTGACAGATAATCTCCATTTAAATTCATAGTAGCAATAATGTCAAATTCACTTGGACGAGTCAGAACTTGCTGCAAAGTAATATCTGCAATTGCATCCTTAATTAATATTCTGCCAGATGAAATTGCACTAGCTTGTTCATCGTTTGCAGCTTCCTCTCCTTTAGCTGCTTTAGTATTTTCCCATTGATTCCATGTATAAGTTTCAGAACTAAATTCCCGCTCTGCCAGTTCATAACCCCAATTACGAAATGCTCCCTCAGTAAATTTCATAATGTTACCTTTATGAACCATAGTAACACTTTTTCTTCCATTATCTATTGCATATTTTATAGCAGAACGAACTAATCTATCTGTACCTTCATTAGACACTGGTTTAATACCAAAACCACTGCTATTAGGAAACCGAATCTTCTGTGACATAGTTGGAAAAGAGCTACTTAGCAGTTCCTGAAATCGTGCTGCTTCATCTGTACCGGCCTCAAACTCTATACCAGCATAAATATCTTCAGTATTTTCTCTAAAAATAATCATATCAACTAATCCCGGCTCTTTTACGGGAGAAGGAACCCCCTCAAACCACCTTACCGGTCTTTGACAAACATAAAGATCTAAACGCTGTCTTAAAGCAACGTTAAGTGACCTAATACCACCACCAACTGGTGTAGTCAAAGGACCCTTAATGCCAACTAGGAACTCGTCAAAAGCTTTCACTGTCTCATCTGGAAGCCAATCTTGATACTTGTCAAAAGATTTCTGACCAGCAAAAACTTCCATCCAAGATATTTGACGTTGACCATCATATGCGGCCAAAACCGCAGCATCCAAAACTCTAACAGCAGCCCGCCATATATCAGCACCAATCCCATCTCCTTCAATAAAAGGCACTATTGGATCATTTGGTACGTTTAATTGACCACTATCCATGCTAATTTTGTTTCCATCAGGTACCGTGGTTGTCGAATAATTCACAATTTGCTCCTATAATAATTATAATGTTACTTACATTATATAAACTATTTTTTCTCTAAATTACTTTCAATAATTTCTTTATACATTTCAAACGACTGAGCACCTTCAAACATTTCACCATTAATAAATAATGTAGGAGTAGCTCTTACACCCATCTCCAACGCAAGTACAGCATCCTTTTCCACTGCTTCAGTAGATTCACCTTCAAGCAAACATGTGCGAAATTGAGCCAAATCAATATCTAACTCTTTCGCAAAATCTAATAACCTTTCTTCAGAAAATTGATCTTTAGTACCTATCTGATTAGCAAACAACATATCATGATAGGGCCAAAACATCTGTTGTTGATTAGCACACTCAGCAGCTTCAGCAGCAAATCTACCTACTGACTGATCAAAAGTTGCATAATGATACTCGTATCGCACTAATCCAGATTCAATGAACAAATCCTTAATTAAAGGTAAAGTATCCATAGCTAAGGATCGACAATGTGGACATGGAAAATTAGAAAAATCCTGAATCAATATAGGTGCCTCAATAGAGCCTAACGCTCGGTTGTCTGCATAAGATGGCACATCCTTATTCACCACAATTATATCCTCTGCGCTCTCATTACTTTGCCGTATAACCAAAACCGAAGCGATTACGGCAATCACACCGACCACAGCAATTATAAAGCGTCTGTTACGGATTTTATTTTTTTGTTGCATTCGAGTCTTAACTCTTTTACTCATTTTCTAATAATCCTCTGTTAATTATTGAGCATTATAAACCATGTATTAATTTGAGCAAGGGCAACTTTATATATTCTTGCACGAACCACCTATTTTTCACCAACTAATTATCCTATATAGAGACTCATCTGTATGACTAAACGAATCGTATAACCAAGGTCCAGTATCAACATAAATATCTTTGTCCTGACTAATATGCTTCATCCAAACATCATAATTTCTAGGATGAACAAAAATGGCTCCACCTGTACTAGGAAAAATGCTAGCTTGAGACAACAAAGTTAGTCCATTTATTAAATTAGGTTCTGCTCCCACCAAAAACTCAGCATAACGACTTCTGTGCCATACATCCGGATCAACCCATACTTGCGTATGCTCCTGATTAGGTAAAGCCCACAAATTGTTACCGATCCATCCTCTTATCAATCTGTTGTTAATATCCAGAGCCAATAATGTTTCATCACCATGATAAGCCCTATACACATAAGGTTCATTCAAAAACTCATCAAATAAAAAATCACGAATCGAAATAGTTAATGATCCCAGTAACAATCCTGATGCTATCATGATTGACAACAATTTGCCAAAATAGTGTTTTAATAAATCAACAATAGCTACACACCCCAGTGCTGGAACAGCAAAAATTATAGGTAAAATGCCAACTGAACGTAAAAAATGTGGAGCACTTTTAGACAATAAAGTTGGCAACAAAAAAATCGTTATCCAAAACACTACAAGAACCCCTCGCATTTTATCATTCTTATTAAATAACCTAGCAATACCAAAAACAAAAGGAACGACCATAAACAAATCAAATACTGGCCGACCAGGGATATTATGTAGAGGATTATAATCACCTCTAATAAAAAACATCCTTCCAACTAATACAAGCTGTGTAAACAAAGTCTTCAACATTTCATAATATGTTTGACCTTCATAAAACACAGATAAACTTCTTGGACGACCAAATGATTGTTCTACTAATTGAATACGAGAGATAAACATTGGTGATGATATAAGAAGCATTAACAATATCATTAGCAATACGCCTCTCCTATTTCTTAAGAATTTGTCACGTGACCACAGATATGTTCCAAAAAGTACGAATACAATAGTTGGTATCACAAACAGATTGATCGGATAAGTGTAATAACTCACACCTATCCAAAACCCTGATAATAACCAAATACTAGTCTTATTAATACGCCATGCACATAAAGCACAATAAAATGCTATGCCAGCAACCAAACCAAATAGTACTGATCTTGTAGCATATCTTCCCAGATACATAGTCCATACAGTACAAGCACATAATAAAGAAGCTATCATACCGACTTTTACTCCATATAACTCTTTAGATATCAAATACACTATGAAAACTAAAAGCAGGCTGCATGTAACAAATGGAAGGCGCAATGCTCCCGGTGTATTACCGAAAATTGAGATTGATAAACTAGCAAGATAGAAATGCAATGGTTCTCTTCCGTCGTCAAAAGAAAGGAGTTCAGGATATTTACCATCCAATATTTGAATGGCTGTCAAACCATTCAGTGCTTCATCATAATTGACAGCTGAAGGAATACTGGATATTTGATAAAACCTCAAACAGGCTCCTAAACCAATAATGCAAGTTAGTAGAAAGGTGCGATTAAAGAACATAAAAAAAACACTAGAATGAAAATTCTGTCATTTAACAAACCATAATAGCAAATTATATAACCTTAATTTTATGAACAAATTCCAAAATATTATTTGCTCTATTGTTCCAAGTATATTTCCTAGATATTAAAAAAGCATTTTCCACTAATTCTTTCGACAATTTTGAATCAACCTGCAATAATCTGATAGCTTTAGCTAATGAGTGTGGATCATCTGGATTAAACAACAAAGCTGTTTCTTGATCTACAACCACTTCTCTTAGAGAAGGTAAATCTGCGGCAACAATAGGACGCTTAGAAGCCATATACTCAAATAATTTAATGGGAGAAGTATAATACTTTGATATATCATATCTACCACTGTTTGGAACTACCAAAACATCTGCAGCACTCATATATGTTGCTACTTTATAATAAGGAACATATCCTTGAATATGAACATTACGAGCATCTAATTTGTCCACTAACATTTCAATACGAGGAAGCTCTTCAGGAGTTCCACCAATTAACCAAACATCTACATCTTCCGACATTAATGTAGCCGCCTCAATTAATGTATCTACACCTTTCCAACGATACATATGTCCAACATACATAATTAAAAAAACACTTGATTCTATTTCTAGAATATCCCTAGCTTTCTGTTTAGAACAAATATCAAAATCCTCTAAATCTACCGCATCAGGTATTACAGCTACTCGCCTCGGTTCAAAACCTAACTTAATGTAACGATCTGAAAGAGTATTAGTCAATACTGATATACCATTCAAATAATTTGACAATAATTTGGCTATTAGCACACCAATCACACTACTTGGGAAATAATGTGCTTCATACAATACAATAGCTGCTCTATGCTTACCTACTATCACAAGCAACATAGCAGTCAAACTATCACGAGTGTAATATACATCTACTTTCTCCCTAAATATAACTGTCAACAGCGATATATGATAAGTTATGGTCTGAATATAAAAAACCAACTTATAAGCAAATAATTTACCAAAAGGAATAGCAGGTACAAATCTAAATAAATCTAATGAAAAGATAGCTTCTATAGAGATTTCACGAGTTAGATTGTAATATGTTTTCATATCCTCTATTGCATTTAACCATGGTCTATTGGTACGCCGAGCATGCACAATTTTTATATCTACTTTGTCACTCATTGCAGCGCATGTTTTCAAAATCTGAATAACATGTGCCTTTTCTCCTGGCAAACGTGAATTTGTTAAATAAAGGATTTTCATATTTTAAGAAATAAATTTATATATAGTTTTACTTCAGTATTCTATCCACCAATATAAGACATTTCTATACGATCCAAATCATGAGATTTTATATTACGCAATTCAGAATAACGATCATTACGCATTTTCCAAATTGATGCAATACAGTCAGCTATATCTTGGTCAGTAGCCTGGTTTCTCAAAAGAGAGCTAATATCATGTCCTGAGGACGCAAAAAGACAAGTAAACAATTCTCCTTTAGCAGACAACCTTAACCTACTACAATTCCCACAAAAAGGTTGGGTTACTGAAGAAATCACCCCTATTTCACCACTACCATCTAAATATTTCCAACGCTTTGCAACTTCCCCAGCATAATTTGGTTGAACAGGTTCTAAGGGAGCCTGATCACCTATAAGGCTAATGATTTCTGCTGAAGATACTACTTCATCCAATTTCCATCCATTAGTGTCACCAACATCCATGTACTCAATGAATCTCACAATATGTCCTTTATCCTTAAAATATAAAGCCATAGGAACTACACTAGATAAATTGACACTACGCATCACTACCATATTGATCTTAATGGGACTAAAACCAACGGATGATGCATTTGATATTCCTTTTAACACATTCTCTACAGAAAAATTCACGTCATTTAACTTATTGAATGTTTCATCATCTAAAGAATCCAAACTCACTGTTATGCGTTTCAATCCCGATTCCATCAGACTTTGCGATTTATCTTTTGTCAGAAAGGCTCCATTAGTAGTCAAAGTTAAATCAAGATCACTATTTTTAGCCAGCATTGAAATTAATACATCAACATCATTACGAAGCAAAGGTTCTCCACCAGTGATACGAACCTTAGTAACACCAAAATTCATCATAATTGATACTAGACGAACTATTTCTTCATAGGTCAACAAATCACTCTTTGCAAGGTATTGATAACCTGCACCAAAAATCTCTTTAGGCATACAATAAACACAACGAAAGTTGCATTTATCAGTTATAGATATACGCAAATCACTTAACGGCCGAGAATATTGATCTAACAAAATCAAACTGTCATTCTTCATTCTTCAATGATACCATTACTTGAATAAGGTCTACCAACTACACCTATAATACAAAAACTTATGTTTACTATCCTTCAATACAACATCAATTATATAAACAATCTTCCTGACATAACATTTAATATCCAAAATTAGATCAATTGCCTGTCCAATTTAAGACTATCTAAAATTTTACTAACTGAATAACTTCTGTTCAAAACATAGAAATGCACTCCACACACCCCATAATCCCATAATGACTCAACTTGCTTGATCGCATAATCTACCCCCATCGCTCTAGCACTCTTATCATCATTTTCATATTTGTTAAGTTTCGCCGCCAAGTTTGATGGAATTCTGGCTCCGCAAAGACTAGTAAACCTCCTAGTCTGTTTTGCACTTAGTACCGGTAAAACACCCGGAATAATAGGCACTGTAATACCTTGTGATCTAGCTCTTTCAACAAACCTGTAAAAATCATCGTTATCATAGAACAACTGTGTTATTAAAAACTCCGCTCCATTTTCTACTTTGAGTTTAGTGAAACTTAAATCATCTTCTATACTAATTGATTCGGGATGACATTCAGGATAACAAGCGGCCCCTATACAGAATGGATAATTTTCATCAATAAATTTAATCAAATCTGACGCATGTTGAAAAGTAGAATTAATATTACTGTTGAGAAAACCATCTTTGGGAAAATCACCACGTAAAGCAATTATATTGTCAATACCTGATTTGTCCCAACGCCTCAATATTGCATCCAATTCATCTGCCGAATGCCCAATGCAAGTTAAATGAGCCATTACTTCTAAATCATGTTCAGCTTTCGCTTGCATGATTAATTCTTCTGAAAATCTCCTTGTAGACCCTCCTGCACCATATGTAATAGAAACAAAATCAGGGGAATATGACTTAAGAGATTTTATCTTGTCAAGAACTCCAATCATCCCTGAAGTATCCTTAGGAGGAAAAAACTCAAATGAAATAGTACGTGTACCGGCTATAATATTATGAATTCTCAAAACAAAATTCCTTATACATTTTAGCTGCTGATATATACATATCAAATGTGCCAGTTTATTATATCCTTGGCCTGAATCAGATACAAACTCTTAGATTACTTAGATCTCCACCTATGCTCAAGCACATGTAAAACACGAGTAACCAATGGCACTCTAAGCAACAACATCAATAGCACAACTAATGCAAACAACAATGGTTGACGTATATCTGACTTTACTGCCCATATATAGTGTCCAACAGCCAAAATAACTGTCAAATAGATAATTTTGTGCAACCACTTCCAATACTTACCTAGTATACGTATCCATTTACTACTAGAAGTAATAGCCAACGGCACAAGTGTCAAATAGGCTAACAGTCCCAATATAACGTATGGCTTTTTAAATACTGAATACCTTAACAAGTCTATATCGAATCCATAATCCAATCCTACAAAAACCATAAAATGAATGCTTGCATACAAAAAAGCATACAAGCCAATTGATCTTCTGTACTTAATCAACACGTTTAGGCCGAATATTTTTCGTAAAGGTGTGATGGATAACACTGCAACTAATAAAACTAACGCTGGTTTGCCAGTCCTTAACATAATATTTTGAATTGGGTTGGCAGTAAGATTATCAAACTGCAAATCCCATAACAATATAATTAAAGGCATTAATGCCAACACATGAAATAAATACCTAACAAGCTTATCAGAGCTAAAATTTAATTTACTCATTTAGATAACGGTTAAAAATAATACCTCGCTCAAAAGTTTATCTTATACCAAACTAAAAATTTGTTGTCATGTCCAAATTAGCATATAAATCTGCTACCTCTTCTTCATATCCATTAAACATTAGAGTATTTCTACGTTGCAATTCGCCAATCCGTCTTTCAGTTCTTTGAGACCATCTTGGGTGATTTACTTTAGGATTAACATTAGCATAAAATCCGTACTCCCTAGGTGCAGCCTTCATCCACAATGACTCAGGTTGTTTTGCCACCAAATCTATGCGCACTATACTTTTAATTGACTTAAATCCATATTTCCATGGCACGACCAATCTTAACGGAGCACCATTCTGTGGCAATAATTGTTTTCCATAAATACCAGTTGCTATAAGAGTTAAATCATTTACTGCCTCATCTATTCTTAACCCTTCGACATAAGGCCATTCATACCAATTGCTTTTTTGACCTGGCATCTGATTTGGATCATATAAGGTCTCAAATCTAACGTAGCGTGCATCCATTGTTGGTTCAACTAAATCTAACAACTTCCTAAGTGGGAAACCCTGCCAAGGAATAACCATTGACCATCCTTCAACACATCTCAAGCGATATATTCTCTCTTCTTGATCAAAAATTTTGATCAAATCATCTACATCAAAGGTGCGTGGGTTTTTAACCAAACCTCCAACCCGAATTGTCCATGGTGATATCACCAAATCCTGTGATAAAATAGATACTCGTTCCTTATCAGTAGTAAATTCATAAAAATTATTATAATTAGTGATCGATTCATAAGTAGTCAATTTGTCTGGCAGAGAATCAATACTATTCGATACATTATCAATCTGAGATTGAGTATTTGTTGTAATATCACTATCAGAACAACTTGAAGCTAACACAGTTCCCAACATTAATTTAGTCGTATTTGTTATAAACTTACGTCTTGACAAATATGTGTATTCAGAAGTTATTTCAGAGGATCTTATTTTCATAATAATCTATTATAATCTACCATAATTAGAATAGTACAAATTATATCTGCAAGTGTAATACCAGTTATCACAAATAGTTATCAGAATGAATTCACCAATAGTATCAATTTTAATGCCAATATACAATGAAGCCAATACATTAATCCACACAATCAATAGCATACAATTACAAAGCCTTACCGATTTTGAAGTAATTGCAATTAATGACGGGTCAGAAGACAATACTCAAACTATTCTAAAACAATTTTCTTCTACAGATAAACGTATAAAAAGCTCAGACTTACCAAGAGTAGGAATAATAAAAGCACTAAACCATGGACTCAAACAATGCAAAGGTAAGTATATTGCAAGAATGGATGCAGATGACTTAATGCATCCTAAAAGATTAGAAATGCAAGTAAACCACATGCAAAGCAATCCAGATATAAGCGTAACGAGTAGTTTAGTTGAATCTTTCCCAAATAAATCATCTAATACTGGTTTCCAACGTTATGTTGATTGGGTTAATTCATTGACTACTGATGATTTAATAACAAATAACATGTTTGTAGAAAGCCCTTTGCCCCACCCATCAACTATGCTCCGAACTAAAGAGTTAGTTCAATTAGAGGGTTATAAAGACAATGGGTGGGCTGAAGATTATGATCTGTGGCTCCGATACTTCAGTAATGGCAAAAGAATGGACAAAATTCCATATACATTACTATCCTGGCGAGATCATCCAACTCGTACTAGTCGTACTGACTCCCGATACTCAGTAGAGAACTTTATAAGAGCAAAAGTTTATTATCTATCCAAACAAATACTAACTAATAGAGATTGTATTCTCATATGGGGTGCAGGCCAAATGGGAAAACGCATATCAAAACATTTGCTAAGAAATGATATGCCTATCAATTGCTTTTTCGACATCAATCCCCATAAAATTGGAAAAACACTTCGTAATAAGCCCATATACAATGTAAACGATTTACCCAAAACATTTATAAAATACAAACATCCAATTGTATTAGTTGCTGTAGCTTCAAACAATGCTCGATCATTAATTAGACGTCAGTTGAACACATGGGGATTCACCGAATCAATAGATTACTGGTGTGTAGCATAATAAAACCTATCAACATATTTCTTATTAACAAATTATTTGTCCAACTTAAGACCATAGACTTCTTGTCTAGTCCAACCACTCTTTTTGGCTATTTCCCTGGAAGCAGAAGACAATGTCTGACCTGTGTGAATAGCATTATTCAAATGTAATAGCACTCGATCAGCCTGCCACTTCTCATGCTCTAAGGATATGTTACCACTTACAACCACAGTGCATTCTCCACGTATTAAACCTTGCTCAAAATGTGTGATAGCATCTATAA
The DNA here is from genome assembly GCA_002296125.1 of Anaerolineales bacterium UBA832. Taxonomy (GTDB): domain Bacteria; phylum Chloroflexota; class Anaerolineae; order Anaerolineales; family UBA11657; genus UBA11657. The sequence goes on from DBHI01000005.1 coordinate 25,503, forward strand.
CATTTCCTCTATATATTTCTTCATGAATCTTTGTCATCTCACGCGCAATAACAATATGTCTGTCACCTAATTCACGATGCACATCTATAAGGCAATCTAACAGTCTGTGAGGAGATTCAAAAAATATTAATGTCCTCGTATCAGTAGCATTGTTATGTAATGTTCGTTTTCGATCTAAAGTTTTTCGAGGTAAAAAACCCAAATAAACGAAAGCATCTGTCGGCAATCCTGATACCGCAACAGCAGCCAATACTGCAGAAGCTCCTGGGATACATACAACTTCATATCCTAATTCTAATGATGCATGTACTATACGATATCCCGGATCTGAAATTGTTGGCATACCACTATCAGATACCAAGGCAACATCTCCCAAATGTAAACTTTCAAGTATTTTGTCAATCTTAGAAAATTTGTTGTGTTCAAAATAACTTGTAATCTTGGTCGTTATCTCAAAATGTGTTAGAAGCTTTTTTGTACGTCTAGTATCTTCCGCTGCAATCAAATCAACTTCTTTTAATACCCGTAGTGCCCTCAACGTGATATCTTCTAAATTTCCAATTGGAGTAGATACTATATAGAGTTTCCCCATACTACCTAAATAACTTGTTATTTTTTCCAAATAAAGTTAGCAATTATTAGATTACGATCACAATCATCGAAAGTAGTAATTGGATAACTGTCTGAAACCGAGTTCCCAAATGTATCCAATAGGCGTACTTCATACAACATATCACTATTAATTGGAGAATTGGCTAGTGTAATCTCATATCCTGCAGGACCAAACTCTGGCTTTGTACCTATTAATGCATCCATAGTAAATCCATCTGGTCCTTCTACATTCACAATCAAATCCTCAGCTGCATTACCTTTTTCATCAAAAACGGTACCTGCTATACCCAACCAATCACACTTTAATTCAGGATAAGCAAATTGCGTTGTATACCCTATGCTGCCTTCTTGTAAGATATAATCATATAGAGCTACTGATTCTACTACAATTGTTGCAGTAGGCTCATCAGTAGGTTCAGCCGGCACAACTATAGGTGTAGGCACCATTAAGGTGCTTGTGGGAGCTACAGTCGGAACAAAAGTAGGAGTAGGAAGAGGTGTTTCGGTAGCTAAGACTGCTCTTGCAGGAATACGCGGAGGTGGAAAAGGATTTATCATTGACTGTGGTTCAACAAAAATGTACAAATAAATACCACCCACCATCATTGTGGCATAGATTAAAGCTGATGTAAACAAATTTAGTATAGAATCTCTACGTTTTCGCATATTATATATCCCACCTAACAGACAATCAGTCAATAAATTTCTTGATATCAGCCTGTGATTGTAAATTCTTTATCCATTTATCAATTGTACGTTTATACAATAGTATTTTAACATTATGAGACATTTTCCTGGTCAAATCACGATCTACCGTCTGAATTATATGAAAACCAAATTCGCTCTCCACGACATCACTAGATTCACCTGGTTCTAAACCAAAAGCTATTTCTTCTAAAAATGATAGTGTAAGCACACCTCTTGGAAACCAACCTAGATCACCTCCATTTAGTGCTGTACTTCTATCCAAAGAATACTTTAGTGCTAAGGTTGCAAAATCCGCGCCAGCATTGATTTGATCTAACAAATTCTCAGCTTGCGAACGACTTTCAACTAAGATGTGACGCGCATTTACCTGTTCTATATCTAATTCTATATCACTTAGAATCAATTGGTACATCTTTCTTATCAACAACTGCTTCTGCAGATATTGATCAAACTCTAACTGAGTATATTTATTTTTTTGCAACCATTCTGTAAATAGAGTTTGATCCTCTAAAGAACCAACTATGTCTGCAGATAAAACCACAATTTCCTCTTCTGTTACAATAATTCCTTTGTCCTCGGCTTCTTGACATACTAATTCTATAATGATCAATTTGTCCAGAACATCAATTGAACTATTATCTGTTTTAAAATTACCTAATTCCAAATTACTTAAAGCCTCTTCATGCCTCTCCTTCTCTAGCAAATAGTCAGTACGGAAAATTTGCTTTCCATTAACCACTGCCACAATATTATCATCATAATATTGTGGCTCTATAATTGAACTTTCCTGAACAGTTGGAATAGGTTTTTCAATTGCTGAAGAAGTCACTTCAGGAACATCCGTAATATTACAAGCAACCAACAATATTATGTTAAAAATAACAATTAATATGGTTACACAGTTTTTCACTATAATTTTCCCAAAAATCACTAATATTTAATTAATCAATTCTATCAACTCAAAAACAAACACCTCAACCACATAATTGGCTCCG
>DBHI01000121.1:0-584 GCA_002296125.1 Anaerolineales bacterium UBA832
AAGAGCCAAATCATGAGTTAAGGGCTTGATAATTGTTGAAATGTTAGACATAGTAGTGAATTGTTTATGTATGTTATTAGTTTGTAAAATTAAATAAAGCGTTAGCATTTAACGTGCTTGAACGAGCTATGCTTTCTAAGCTGGTGTTTTTTAGCTTTGATACTTGATTGGCGGTCCAATGCAAAAAGCTAGGCTCATTGCGTTGACCTCGATTAGGATGAGGTGATAAAAAGGGCGCATCTGTTTCAAGAAGCAGCTTGTCTTTAGGTACGTTAGCTATAGTTTGTCTGAGCTCGTGAGATTTGTTGTATGTAATTGATCCTGTTACTCCTATATAGAATCCTTGCTGAATGATGCGATAAGCGTGTTCTTGTGTTCCGCTAAACGAGTGAAACACACCACAATGTTCTAAAGGTCCTCCAGCGTTTTGCCATTCGGTTACTATACTAATTGTGTCTTCGTAGGCTTCTCGGCAATGTATAATCACTGGTAGATTGCTTTCAGACGCAAGATCTAATTGAGATCGAAACAGCTTTTTTTGATACTCTGGTGACGTTTTTTTTCTAAAATAATCTAATCCTATT
>DBHI01000121.1:759-17418 GCA_002296125.1 Anaerolineales bacterium UBA832
TTTGGTATGTTTACTTTTTAAAATGGTTGAATATAAATCCTCGTACGCTTCACGGCAATGAACAACCACTGGCAAATTTAAATCATTAGCTAATTTAAGTTGATTAAGAAATATTTTTTTTTGAATAGCAGGATCAGAAAAATTATAGTAATAATCTAATCCTATTTCTCCAATTGCTACTACGTTAGTATGATTGATTAGTGTTCGTAAATCACGAATAAGAGGTAATATTGGTTGTATGTTTTCGTTAGGATGAATGCCTATTGCGGCAGAAACAACCTTGTATTTATCAGACATTTCTAGAGCCTTATTGCTTGTTTTGATATTTGTACCTGGGTTGATTATTTTTGTTACATTATGATTGGCAGCGTTTTCTAATATTTTGTCTCTGTCTTTGTCAAACATCTGAAAATCAAGATGACAATGGGTGTCAGTAAGCACGATGGAGTTGATTGATCCTTTAGACTAAACCCGCAATATTTAAGCCATCATGCAGGATAGGCTGAATATTTGATTTGTTAGCAGTTTCACAATAAATACGTATTATAGGTTCAGTACCTGAGAAACGAATTAGTAGCCAATCGCCACCTTCCAATATAAATTTAAAGCCATCTGTAGTGTCAATGTGTAACAATGGTAAATTGCCAATGGTATCTGGTGAAGCATTCTTTACCCTGTCAATTATTTTTTCTTTTTCATCAAACGGAAAACTGCTGTCTATTCTGTCGTAGTGAGATTCGGTCCCAGTTTTGGCAAACAAGGTTTCTAACAATTGAGATGGTCGTTGTCCTAGAGTTCTCATCAAATCAAGAATAAACAATCCAGCTAAAATCCCATCTCTTTCCGGAACGTGATCCTGAAAGGCAAAACCTCCAGATTCTTCGCCACCAATCATGGCTTTAGTTTCAGTCATTTTAGGTGCTACGAATTTAAATCCAACTCCTGTTTCATGTACAGGTACATTATATATGGTTCCTAGCTTGTTAAGGAGGGAGGTAGTAGAAATAGTTTTTACTATAGGACCTCGTGCTTTACGTATTTCTAGAAAATAATAAGTTAGTAGTCCAAAAACACGCAATTGATTAATGAAGTTCCCGTTTTCATCTCCTATTCCAATTCTGTCTGCATCTCCATCGGTAATTAGACAAACATCAGAATTGTTTTTTTGAGAAAACAATAAGCCAGCGTCGATATTGGGAGGTATTGGTTCAGGTCTGTCCATTTCAGGAAAAATAGGATTGCGAACATTATGAATTTCTTTGATGGTAGTTTTACCGCCTTGTAGAAGTTTAGTAAACCATCCAGCACCATTTCCCCACATTGGATCTGTGGTTATGTTAAATCCAGCATTTTTAATTGCTTCAATATCCACTAGCTCTTGTACATCTTGTATATAAGCTGGTGCTGGATCAAAAGGTGTGATTGAGGCACTCTTGTTTGATGACAAAAAGCTTTTTATTTTATCAGTTGACGGTATATGTGATTCAATATTTTGTAGCCCATCAGGTGGAATAGCTCCTCCTGTATGATCTCTTACTTTAAACCCATTGTCTGTGGGTGGATTATGGCTGGCGGTTATGTTGATTGCACCAACTGCTTGTTTGTTTACGACAGCATGAGCGATTACAGGCGTAGGTGTAGCTGAATTTGTCAGCCATACATTAAAATTGTTTGCGGACATTATTTCAGCTGCTGCTTGAGCAAAACTCTCGGAAGCATATCGTTTGTCGTAGCCAATAACAACGGATTCACCGGAATAACCTTGTTCCAATAAGTGTGTTGCATATCCTTGTGAACACCTTCTAACATTATCAAATGTATAATCTTTGGCGATTTGTCCACGCCATCCATCAGTGCCGAACTTTATGGTCATTTTATCATTCATAGTATTGGTTATCTTTGGATTGTAGTAAAAGTTGCTATGTCAGGAATGTTGGTTCCTGACTCTAGATTGTTAATGTCAGCATCTACCATGCTTTGCATAAGTTGCTTAAAAGACATGAGCGGTGTCCATCCAAGAACTTTTTTAGCTAGCTGTGCGTTGCCTACCAACAAGTCAACTTCAGCTGGACGATAGTATCGAGGATCAGAAATTACATGATCTTCATAATTTAATCCTACATGTTCAAACGCTGTTTCACATATTTCTCTAATGCTATGAGTTTCACCAGTGGCAATGACATAGTCTCCAGGTTTGTCTTGTTGTAACATTTGCCACATTGCTTCAACGTAATCACCAGCAAAACCAATATCTCGACGTGCTTCAAGGTTTCCAAGACGCAATTCATTGGTAAGGCCTAGTTTTATAGAAGCTACTCCAAGGCTGATTTTGCGTTCTACAAATTCTATTCCTCTACGAGGTGAGCCATGATTGAATAAAATTCCAGAGCTGGCATGTAAGTCATAACTTTCACGATAATTAACTGTAATCCAATGTCCATATACCTTTGCTACACCATATGGACTTCTTGGGTAAAATGGAGTTGATTCAGATTGTGGAACTTCTTGTACTTTTCCAAACATTTCACTACTAGATGCCTGATAAAAGCGTATATTTGGGTTAACAGTTCTTATTGCATCCAGCATTCTTGTTACTCCTAAAGCTGTAGCTTCGCCGGTTAATACAGGCTGTTGCCAAGATGTTGGTACAAATGACATTGCAGCAAGATTATAAACTTCGCTAGGTTTAAATTCGCTCAGTATAGTTGTCAGTGACACCTCGTCAAGCAAATCGCCTTGCACAAGAGTAACATCATTCTGTATGTGTTGTAATCTATCAAGATTGATAACGCTAGTTCTACGGACCATACCTATGACTTCATATCCTTTGTCTAACAAATTTTCAGCTAAATATGATCCATCTTGTCCAGTTATTCCAGTAATTAGTGCTGTAGGCATTATGTTTATGGTTATATTAAGTTACCATGTCTCCTTAGTTGTTATTGTTGAGTTGCTTTCTTTCATAGTCTAATAAATCAGATAATGTTTGTTGAATTGGGTATTTAGGTTTCCAGTCGGCAATTTTATTAAATTCACTGCAGTCTGCAATTAGTGCAGGAGTGTTAGATTTACGCACACGATTAGGATCCACTTTTACAGTCACGTTAATATTGGTAAGACTAATTAATATGTCCAGTATTTCTTGAATGGTATATGAATTACCGCTGGCTATATTATAAGCGATTCCCGGCTTGCTATGTTCCATTACTAGAGAATACGCTCTTACCATATCACGAACATCTGTAAAATCTCTACTTGCAGATAAGTTTCCTACCATGATGTTTGGAGGTTGTAATCCTTCTTCAATTTGTGCTATTTGTCTAGCGAATGCTGTTGCTACAAATTGGTCGTTTTGTCTTGGTCCTATGTGGTTCAGTGGTCTTACTCTCACTACATTTAATTTGTGCCCAATGCCGTATGATTGAGCCAGCAGATCTTGAGATGCTTTACTAGCACCATACGGGCTATTTGGTCGAAAACTACTATTTTCCTTAATAGGCATGTTGTATGTACTGATATCACCATATACTTCCATGGACGTAACGACAAGGATTTTGCAGTTTAGTTTAAGTTTAGACACGGCATCAAGTATGTTTAATGTGGTATAAACATTTGAATCAAAATGTGCCATTGGGTTGGTCCAACTTGTGTGTACAGTAGCTTGACCAGCAAGATGGTATATTTGATTTGGTCTAATTTCATCAAGAAAAGTTATTACGGCACTGGAGTCAGTAAGATCAATACATCTGTAGTTCATATCGAACTCTATTTTGTGTTTGAGTTTAGATGATTTTCCACATCCCCAAACTGAAGATAGGTTTTGTGATAATAAATATTCTGATAAATGACTGCCGGCAAACCCTCCGGCTCCAGTAATTAATGATAGCAAATTAATTTGCTCCAGTTAGTTGATGGTTTTATAGTATTTTTCTATATTATTTGAGATTATACATGGTTTCTACGCCAATTGGCAGTTTGACAATGTGAACTTACGTAAGTATAATTTTGCCGGAAGTCATGTAGGAGTTATATATAAGCACCCCAAAAAAAATAGTTTTGTGAAAAACAATTTCAAGAGAGATTTACAATTATTGTGTCTGATAATAAACAAGATTCTAAAAATGATGTTAAATCCGCTAAAAAGCAATTAGCTTTAGGTTGGGATAAATTGAAGGTTGGTCAAGTCCATTCGGGTAAAATAGTGCGAATAGAAAAATTCGGTGCATTTGTAGACATAGGTGTTGAGCGTCCAGGGTTAGTTCATATAAGTGAAATAACAACTGGGCGTCTAGATCATCCCGATGAGGTCGTTAATTTAGACGAAGAGGTTGAAGTTGAAATACTCGACATAAATAAAAAGAAACGACAAATCAAATTAAGTATGAAGACTTTAGAACAAAAATATATGAGTAGTGATGAAGAAAATGACTCAACACCTACAGCTATGGAATTAGCTCTACGAGCTGCTATGGGGACGGGATCTCAAAATAAAAAAGAAGCAAGAGCAAAACAGAAAAAGAAAACTAGAGCTGCTCAAGACGATATCTTAAAACGCACCTTGGAAAACAAACCAAAAGAATAGCATAACGAAAGTTCATCTTTAAGCTTTCAATTGTTTTTCAGTTGATATATAGATAATATAAAAATTGAAGTTATTATTATTGCAGAAGCAATGCAGTATATGCATATAGCTTCTATGATTACCACCTCTACATATGTTAACCAGAATGAATATATTGATCCAAACAAAGATATACCAAATATAGATAGCTTAGTTAATTCCATAAACTTTATTTTGGTATCTAATAGAAGTAAGATTGCTATTAATGTATACATACCTAAACCTAAATAAGCTATCGGAATATCAAAAAGGTAAGCATAGACACTAGAGTTAACTGCGTTACAATCACCAAGTCCATTACACAGTAGATTTTTGTTTGAAAACTTTGTCCAACTTAGGTAAGAAGACACTACAATTCCTGTAAATGCTAGCAATAAAATTAACCAAGCTCTTGGGTTTTTGGCAAAAATCTTATTATCGTGATCAATTGAAGAATACTTACTGTTCATTTGTTATTAGAGAACGGACGCCTGCAGCAACTGGAACACTGCCAGTTGCTATTACTATTCTATTTTGGTTTGACAATTGTAATGCAAATTTGAGAGCTTTGTCCAATTCTTGTTTTATAGTAATGATTGCACTATGTTTTTTTGCAAGTAAGTTTAGGTCTTGTACTGTCATAGATCGATTTAATCCGGCAGAAGTTAAAATTGTATGATAAGCAGTTGGCATCAAATGGTTAAACATTGTTGAAACATCTTTGTCGGCCATTGCTCCAAAAATATATATTCTTTCTTTGTTAGGAAACATATTGTCTAGCATTTGGTTTAAGCTAATGATGGACGCAGGATTGTGAGCACAGTCTATGATAATTGGAGGTGATGATTCAACAATTTCACAACGCGCATACCATTTCACCTTACTTAATCCTTTATGAACATTTTCAATCGTGATGTTCCATCCTGATTTATTTAGGCAATCTATAATTGAAAGAACTATTGTAGAATTTGTAATTTGATGAACACCTAACAAAGGGATTGAGTAATTCATAAGGGAGTGATCCTGTTTCTTTTTCCAGACAGAAAAAGTTTGGCTTTCGAAAGTTTGTTTTATACTTTTCCAACACCAAATACTTGAAGAATCCATTAGAGGGGCCTTCAGTTCACTTGCGTAGGATTTGATTGTAGATAGAGCATCTGGAGGTTGTGATCCAGTTATAACAGGTACAGTGTGTTTAATGATTCCAGATTTTTCAGCAGCGATTTTGTCAATTGTTTGACCAAGTATATTCATGTGGTCATAGCTTATGGTTGTAATAACAGATAGTATAGGATTGACTACATTTGTTGCATCTAGTCTACCTCCTAGACCTACTTCTAGTATTGCTACATCAATGTTATTGGTTGCAAACCATTGAAATGCTATCAGTGTAAGAATTTCATAGTAGGTGATGTTCTTTTCCGTTTCAATAGATGGCTTTAGTTTTTCTAATGTGTCGGTAAAGCTTTTCTTGTTTATTGGTTTACCGTTTATTTGAATTCTTTCTCGAACACTATGTAAGTGTGGTGATGTGTATAGACCAGTGTTTTTTCCTGACATTCTAATAACTGATTCTGTCATGGCTGCTACTGAACCTTTGCCTTTGGTGCCGGCAATATGAATGCTTGGATATTTAGAGTGAGGGCAATCAAGCAAGTTTAGGATCCGCATCATTCTATTAAGGTTATAATTTTCTGGACTATAATTATGTCCTGTAGAACTTTCATGATTTGTGAAGCTGTTGAGATAAGCCGTTGCTGATGAGTAATTCATTATGTTTTTGTTGGTAGCGGAATGTGACCAAAGAGCTTAATGTTTTGATTAGCAGGCAATTGGTCAATCATGTGCTTTAAGTTTTGTTTAGTTCTAGGGTGAGTCCACTTGGGAACTATGTCTAGTAGAGGCTTTAGTACAAACAGGCGTTCCTCTACTCTGGGATGAGGAAGTGTTAATCGTGAGCTATTTAAGCATGTTGAATCATAATCTATTATGTCAATATCAACAATTCGCGGTCCAAAACGTGTAGTTGGTTGTCTTCCAATAGAAATTTCGGTGTTTTTTGCAAAATCTAAGAGCATAGTTGCAGACAGTTCAGTTGTGGCAAGCATTGCTAAATTTAGGAAAAGAGGTTGTTCGAGTATGTAAAGAGGTTGAGTTTCATATACAGGAGATATTGACAAAATATCTGTTTTTACAGAGAGTATTTCTATTGCATTAGACAAATTTGCAAGTCGATCATTTAGATTGGAACCCAGGGATAGTATTATAGTAAACACAGTTTTTAGTCTTCAATTATTATAACTGGTTCAGTATATTGGCGTACCTTGTTAAGTTGTATTTTGTTTGTAATCAAATTGTTTAACCAAGCATTTTTATCGGTTAATGATTGATTGCTACAAAGTAAGTCTAAGGGCATATTTACACCTAGTACTCGTTTGTTTATAGAAAATTTGGTTACACCAGCAGGCAATAGATTGTTGTTTGTTGCCGATTCTAGTACGAACTTTGCAGCAAATTTTGGAAACTGTATTAGAGTTATAGATGATGTTATATCCTTTTGTAAGGATTTAATATCAGATTCTTTGGTTCGTAAAACATTAGTTTTTTTGGAATAGTTATTGACAAAGTTTGACAAGGTTAGTACTTGAGAGTCATTGTTATTAGAGGTGTCTACAACATGAAAAGTTTTTTCAGATGTTGTAACACTACACAATGCTTGATCTATTTTGAAACGATTAGTTATATCAAAATTTGTTTCTAAAACAATATTTGGTGTGATTTTGATCATCGACAATAATTCTTCTTTCTCTATTCCTTGCAAGACGTGGTTCCAAGTGGAAAGTGACAGTTGGTCTATGTCTTGATCAATTTCCTGTACAACAATATGAGGACATTTGAGTGCGTGTAAGGCACTTACTCTAGTAGCTCCATCAAGCAAAACGTATTGTCGATGATATTGAGCTACTATTGGTGGATTTCTGAGAATTTTATCTTTTTGGATTTGTTTGTAAATACGATCTGATCTATTCTTATCATGATGTTCATGAGGGACAATGTGGTTTATGTCAACAATACGTAAGCTTAGTGAATTTGTAATTTGCATAACAACAAAATTATACACTACCTTTTTTATAAAAATTGTATCAAGGAGTTTGTTAGGTACACAGTTTGTTTTTAAGTAATGATATAATCAAAATATTATGTTAAAACCAAGCTTTTTTGTAAACAAGTTGCCAATATATGGGGATTTAATATTGGCACCCATGGCGGGTTTTTCTGATCTTCCGTATAGATCTATATGTAGAGCTCTGGGTTCAGCTATGAGTTACACAGAGTTTGTTAATGTGGATGAATTAAGTTCTGGTAAAAATGGCAGTAAACGAGCAAGACAGAAATTGTGTTATCGTGAGAATGAGCGACCAATAGTGTTTCAGATTTATGGTCATGATGTTGATCGTATTGTTAATGTAGCTGAGAGGATACAGGAGCTTGGCCCAGATATCATAGATATAAATATGGGATGTTATGTAAAGAAAATAGCAGAAAGAGGTGCAGGAGCGGGTATGTTACGTAAACCAAAGTCTGTAGCATTATTGATAAGACGATTGGTTAACATTTTAGAGATTCCAGTAACAGCAAAAATAAGACTTGGCTGGGATGAAGATAATAAAAACTATATGGAGATTGCACGTATATTGGAAGATAACGGGGCCTCGTTAGTTGCTGTACATGGCAGGACTAAATCTCAGGCCTATAAAGGTAAGGCAGACTGGGATGCTATTGCACATATAAAACAGCATTTGTCAGTGCCAGTAGTGGGTAATGGTGATGTTTGTACAGTAGCCGATATAAATAGAATCAAATCGTATACAAAATGTGATGCAGTTATGATTGGTCGTGCTGTCATTGGAAATCCTTGGATTTTGCAACGCAAAGATAAGCAAGATGTAACTTTAACTGATAGGTTAAATTTAGTTAGAAAGCATTTAAAACTCAACTTAGAATTTTATGGATTAGACAAAGGATTGATATTGTTTAGAAAACATGTTGCTAAATATATTGAAGATGCGCCTGAAAACGTAAAACACTTGAGGATACCATTGCTAACTTGTGAGCAAGCATCTGATTTTGAAGAGTTGTTGTTTTCAATCAATAAAGAAACACACACATTACCTTAGGTGATTCATTTATTAAAATAAAACATTAGCAAGCTCGTCGCGATACTCTCTTGTGAGGGGATCATCATCTCCTAATAGAGCAAAGATTGCTAGTATGACAGATTTGGGCTTATCGTCTTTAAAGTTTTTATCTGATCTAAGTATTTCTATTAAGCCATCCAAGCCAGCAGCATATTGTCCTTGTGCTAGCAGCTTTGCTGATTTCCAGTATTGTGCATTGAGAGCATTGTCGCTTTCAATGTGCTTGTTAGGGTTAGATTCTATTTCGGTGAACAACAGCGCTAGAGGTTTAAGTTGTTGGGCTGCTACAATTTCAGATCCCGGTGGAAAATCATTTATGTAGGCAAGAGCAGAGTTACCTTTTCCTTGAGCAATAAGTGCTCTAATTAGCCCAAAAGTAGCTGTTGAGTTGTTGGGCTGATCATCCAAAACTTTACGCAATGGTTTTTCAGCTTGTTGCCATTTTCTGATTGACAACAGACTATAGCCTTCCAGGAGAGTGTTGTCTGTTTCTGAAGGAGCAATTTTTTGAATGAATTTGCGCAAAGTGTTTTCAGGAGCTGCACCATTTAGTTCTGCAATTATTTCCCCACCACGATATGCTTTTAGAGATGGTATGCCTTGGATACCAAATCTAACTGCTAATCCGGGATTTTCATCAACATCTACTTTGGCTAATAGAAATGACCCTGCATATTCAACAGCTAAGTTTTCGAGTATTGGACCAAGTGTTTTGCATGGTCCACACCAAGTTGCCCAAAAATCAACTAAGATAGGAATCTCATATGAACGACTAATTACATCTTCTTCAAATGTGGTTTCAGCAGTATTGAATATAAATTCTGAATAAGCCATTAGTATAATACCTTTAAATTATTATAATTGTACCATTGCCTTCGTGGTCAGTATGCTGTAGGATAGATTTCTAAGTTAATGTTAATAATTCAAAATAACAGCAAAACTTTCTAGAGATATTATATTATTGTGATATTTCTAGAAAATGGATAAAACTTAATGAAAATTTTGGTAACGGGTGCGGCAGGTTTTATTGGATCACAATTGGCTGAGCGATTAGTGTCAGCAGGTCATGAGGTGATAGGTGTTGATAATATGCTCAACAACTATTCAGTTCGTATAAAGGAATCCAACATTGATTCGGTGATTCAAGCGGGGTGTGATTTTGTTGTTTGTGATCTGGCCCAGGATTCATTAGAGTCTGTGCTTGTTGATGTGGATGTTGTGTATCATTGCGCAGCACAGCCAGGACTGTCGGACTTAGTTGATCTAAGTGATTTTGTCACAAACAATGTTATAGCTACTGACAAATTGTTACGAGCTATGATTGATTGTAGAGGTCTAAGCTCTAATCTTATCTATATATCAACTTCCTCTGTGTATGGCTCTAAGGCAGTTGGAGCAGAGTCATCTGAAACAAAACCAACTTCTTATTATGGAGTTACTAAACTTGCTGCTGAGCATTTAGTTATGGCTGCTACACGTCAAGAACGTATTAAAGCATGTGCTTTAAGGCTTTTTTCTGTTTATGGTCCTAGGGAAAGACCAGAAAAGCTTTATCCTAAAGTGATTGATAGTATATTGAATGATAACGAATTTACATTGTATCAGGGTAGTGAAAAGCATTATAGAAGCTACACATATGTAGATGATGTTCTGGAAGGAATGATGTTAGTTTTGGATAATTTGGATATATGTAATGGAGAAGTGATTAACATAGGATCTGATGTTTCTGTTACAACAAAAAAAGGAATTAATATTGTGGAAAACATATTAGGTGTTAAAGCTAAAATTACAACGATTCCACAGAGGTCGGGAGACCAATTAGAGACAAAAGCAGACATAAAAAAAGCGAAACAATTGCTTGGCTATCAATCTAAAACATCAATTCAGGATGGTCTTGTTAAAGAAATTGAATGGTATCAAAATGTCGCTATGAGAATCCGTAGAAACTATTAGAATGTCGGACAAAGTTTAAATATTTTGTACGTTGAAATCTTACCAAATGTTGCAAAAATAGAAAACACTTATCATTATAAGGTCCCAGATAACTTGGCGCCTATTATTGCTTTTGGACAGTTAGTAATTGTGCCATTTGGAAACAGGTTATCTCAAGGTATCGTCATATCTTTAGATACTAATCCTCCTAGACATGTAACAGAATACAAAGAGGTAGTTTCAGTTGTAGATTTACAGCCTGTAATTACTAAGGAACAACTTATTCTAGCTTATTGGTTGTCTTCGAAATATTGCGCTACTCTGGCGCATTGTGTGATAATGATGTTGCCTCCAGGATTGACTCAACGTGTAGAGTATAGTTACGATATAGACACTAATGACGTAAAAGTAAAAAGCAGATTACAACAGCAGGTTGTTAATTTAATTCAGGAAAGAGGACCCCTGTTGGGAAACCAGATCAGAAAGGAGTTAAGCCCATCACGTTGGAGACCAGTGGTAAATACACTCTTATCAAAAGGAATATTAACACAAAAACAAGTTGTCTTTTCACCTAAAGTTAGACCAAAATATGTCAGTATAGTGATTTTGGTGAAATCAAAAAAAGAAATTGAAACCACAAAGCATTGCTTTAGTACTAGATCACAAACTGTAAATCAGAGACGAGCAGGTATCGTTGATTTTTTGTTAAAAAACAATAATAACTTGGAAATTCAGGAAGTTTGTAAAATCACAGAATCAAAAAGATCAGACATCTTGGCTTTACAAAAGCAAGGTTATGTAACTGTGAAAAAGACCGAAAAAATTCGAGACTCATTGAATAAAATAAACGCTAGATCCATAAGACCACCTAGTTTGGTTCCTGGTCAAAGAGATGCGTGGAAAGTCATTCAAAAGGAATTTGACCTGACTATACCTAGACCGTTTTTATTGCACGGTGTAACTGGATCTGGTAAAACGGAAATCTATATGCGAGCTGTATCTGAGACATTAGCTAGAGGAAAGCAGGCTATAGTCTTGGTTCCAGAAATATCACTTACAGTGCAAACAGTAAGACGGTTTATGGAGAGATTTCCAAATGAAGTTGGGTTACAACACAGCAAACTATCACTTGGAGAACGATATGACACATGGAGGCGTGCTAGGTCTGGAAACATTTCTATAATAATTGGTGCTCGATCAGCTTTGTTTGTACCTTTGCCTAATATTGGATTGATTGTTGTTGATGAAGAACACGAAGAGGCCTACAGACAAGATCCGCCCGTACAGCCCCCCTATTACAATGCTCGTGATGCGGCTGTGCAATATGCTAAAACTTTAGGAGCAGTTTGTATTTTGGGAAGTGCTACACCAGACATTGTTAGTACAACTTTAGGAAACCAGGGCGATTACATCAAGGTTGATTTACCAAATAGGATCATGGGGCATGGTGACGATTTGTTGGATAAAACAAGTACATTAGGAATACAGACAAGCTACCAAGCAATTGATTCTAAGAATTTGACTGCACAATATATTGGTTTGCCATCTGTAACAATCGTGGACATGAGAAGTGAATTAAAAACAGGTAACCGATCCATTTTTAGCAGAAAGTTGTATTCTAGTTTGTCAGAGGTTATTGAGGCAAAACAGCAGGCCATTTTATTTATTAATCGACGAGGGTATGCAAGCTATGTGTTTTGTCGGGATTGCGGTTATGTTGTGGAATGTTCACGTTGCAACATTCCTTATACTTATCATCAGTACAAAGAGCAATTGCTTTGTCATCATTGTAACCAAACACAAGTTTTGTTAACTGTGTGTAATAAATGTAATAGTACTCGTATTAAACATTTTGGGCTTGGTACTGAGTCGGTGGAAGCAGAAATACAAAAACTATTTCCATCTGCGCGTACGTTGCGATGGGATAGAGACTCAAGTAGAGGGGTAGGAGCACACGATGCCATTATGCAGACGTTCGTTGAAAGAGATGCAGATATATTGATTGGAACACAAATGATTGCTAAGGGATTGGATTTACCTATGGTGACATTGGTGGGAGTTATCTCTTGTGATACAGGATTGACTCTTCCAGACTATCGAGCAGCAGAACGTACCTTCCAAGTGCTTACTCAAGTAGCAGGAAGGTCAGGTAGAGGTGTTCTTGGTGGACAAGCAGTTATGCAAACTTATATGCCAAATCATCATTCTATTGTAGCAGCTTCAAAGCATGATTATGAGATGTTCTATACTAAAGAGATGGAATTAAGAAGAAAATATAATTATCCACCGTTTGCGGAATTGCTTAGGTTAGTAGGTAGTAACAAGGATCTAAATTATATTAAGAATCAATCCATAATGTTAGCCAGTAAAGTTCAAGAAAAAATGACTAGATCTACTTGTATGGGAATTGATATTGTGGGCCCTGTACCGTGTTATTTTTCAAAAATAGGAGACAATTATAGATGGCAGATTGTGCTACGTGGACCTAAACTCAGAGAATTACTAGACATGAAAATGCCTGTAGGATGGCGGTTAGAGGTGGATCCATTAAATTTGCTATAAACCAGATAGGATGTATTAGCTTGAAAAGATTGATGGCATTGATCCTTAATGTTACACTAGGTATTGATGAATAAATCCCCGTCAGTGATTCTTTTCTATGGAGACGATGTTTTTGGAATAGAAGAACATGTACAAAAGCTTCTTGTTGATATGAAGCTAATGGACAATGGACAAATAAATGTTAGTAAGTTTCAGGCTAGTAGTACTAACTTTGGTGAAATTCGATCGTCATGTAGAGTTGTTCCATTTCTTGGAGATAGTCGGATTGTGTTGTTAACTGATGTTATTCAAAAAGGGAAAAAGACGAAAGCATCAAAATTAGTTGATGAACTCATTAAGTTTTTACCAGACATACCCTTTACTACTCTTTTGTTAATTATAGAACCTAGCAAGTTAGCGTCTAATAGTAAGCTGCTCAAGGCTGTTAAATCTTTAGAGTACGGTAAGGTTTACAGCTATATGTTGCCTGACAAAGACAAATTAGTTAACTGGATACGGGAACGTACTAGAACTTTGGGTGGTGAGATTACTTTGGCAGGAGCAAATGCTTTGGCTGATATTGGCACCAATGATACTAGACGATTATCGTCAGAAATTGACAAACTGCTTGCATATGTCAATTGGGAAGATTCTATTGATATTGTAGATGTGGTTCAGCTTGTTCCCGCAGCAGGTCAGGCGGACATATTTTTGTTGGTTGATTCTGTAGCACATGGTAATGCTCACAGAGCTGTTTCTGAGTTATATAGATTGATTTCGTCTGGCGATAGAGATCATATTGGAATTTTTGCTATGATTGTAAGACAGTATCGATTATTGTTACAAGTAAAGGAAATTCTTGATGCAGGAGGTAATATCTCTGTAATAAAAAGCAAGCTTGGTTTACATGATTTTGTGGCAAATAAATTAATGAGGCAATCAGATCGTTATACAATTGAGACCTTAGAATATATATATAAACGATTAGGAGCTATGGATTTAGCAATGAAAACGGGTGCAGATCATGAATTGGCTTTAGATATAATGGTAGCTGGTTTAACTAGCTAAATTGATGATAGACCAAATGATGTAAGGAGGAAACAATGAGTTTACAAACGTTAACTTGGGATGATTTTGAAAAATCAAAGAATGATGTTCAGGAAACGACAGTAATGTTTGGTTGGAAGATGTGGCTTGCTAGAATGATTTGGTTTGTGGTTTTGATGATTACAATTGGCCTATTTGTATCGGGCATTAAGCCTTATTTTGAAACTGTTTTGATGTTCCCTAAGTTTTGGTTTAGTTCCCCTGATTATGCAAATGCGTTAGAACAATTGAATATAACCCCAGGGTTTTATCATGGTTATCTTATTGTGTTACAGTCAATACAAGTATTGGTTTGTTTGATAATAGCTGCGTTGATTTATAAAAACAAATCAAACGATTGGTTGTCTTTGTTTGTTTCACTTACTTTAGTGGCATATGCTGCAAGTCAGGGTGACCAAATAGGTATGTTGGTTATGAACAATCCTAACTTGCGTTATGCGGCATTACCATCTTTTGTTCTTGCAGAAACAGCATTGTTATTATTGTTGTATTTTTTTCCAGATGGAGATTTTAGTCCAAGGTGGACTAAGCCGTTGGCTTGGATATGGGTAACATGGCAGATATCTAATTTGGTGTATGAAGCGTCTCCTTTGAATCCAGCAATATGGTCAACCCAGACGCGCAATTATGTAATGCTTGCTTGGTTTAGTACCGGTTTATTTGCCCAGTTTTGGAGCTATGTGAGGGAGTTTACACCAGTACAACGACAACAGACAAAATGGGTGCTTTTGGGGTTTGTTTTGTCAGTAATTGGTATGTATGTGCCGGGTATAGTAAAAGGTTTTGTTCCATCAGTAGCTAGTCCAGGAATGGGAGCAATAATATATGATATAGTGTTTGTAGAAGGATTTGCCCGGCTTGCCTTTTTGTTAATTCCCATAGCTCTTATGGTGTCTATTATGAGATTTGGACTTTGGGAAGTGGATTCTTTTATTAATCGTGCTTTAGTGTATGGGTCATTAACAGTAGTCATGGTGATATTGTTTGAATTGGTGTCAGGTGTTATAGAAAACTTAACTGAACTGATTATAGCTGAACCACCAGGAATTATTGAAGCATTGACAGCATTAGCTATTGGTGCCTTAATAGAACCTGTGCAAGATAAGGTACAAGAAATTGTAGACGGAAGGTTTTATGCGGCAAAGGTTGATCTAGGTAATGCAATTAGAGCTTTTTCAGACAGAATAAGTTATGTTATCGATAGACAGGAGTTAATGAACTTGTTATTAAATCGTACAGTTGAACTGTTACAAATTGGACATGGTGCAGTTTATATTTATAATGAACATGGCGAAATGACTGTTGTTGAAACTAACAATTTGACTGATGAAAGATTCAATGTAGTTCCTGTAACTCATGAGGTTATTGAGGAGCTAGAAAGAGGAGATCCAGTATTTGAAGGTGACGACACATTTGAGACGTTACATATTGGAATGCGACAGACTTTTACTATGTTAGTACCTTTAACAGTAGTAAGTGAAGGTACGCGACAACTAACAGGTATGTTGGCACTTGGTCCTCGGCTTTCAGGGATGGGTTACTCTAGTGAAGATGAAACATTAATGACAACATTGGTTGATTCAGTTTCCAGATCTTTAAGAGTTTTAGAGTTAATTGAACAAAATACAGTATAAAATATATAAAACACACCCTAAGTGTTATTAGACATTTGAGGTGTGTTTTTTTATATATGTAACTCTATAAATTTGTAGAGTATTTTATAGTTTTAGATTACTATCGACCAGAGTATGGTGAAGTACCGGAATCGTGATCGTCGTCCTCATCTTCATCATCTAGGTCTTCAAAATGATCATGGTCGTCGTATTCGTTGTCCCAATCCTCATCTTCATCCTCATCTTCGAGATCGTCGACTGGTGGTGCAGTTCCTCGAGCACTATCAAGAACTTCATCTGTCGCTCCGTCATTGAAATCTCGGTCACTAGTTGCACTAACATTTGATCCATACTCTCCGTCCTCAGTTAACAGCTGAGCATCAGATTGCCAATCAAAATCTTCTTCTGCCTGTTCATAAGCTTCAGAGAAGGTTATATCCCCAGATTCTGCCATAGCAAACAAATCTTTTACGCCTGTTGGAGCATCAGTGAGTTCATGTGCTGCTGGAGGCATGTTAGGATCGAAAGTTCCGTATTCACCGCCGCGATAAGTGCCGTATTCGCCGCCACCATCTGGTCCGTATTCACCTGGACCATAAGCGCCATATTCGCCGCCACCATCTGGTCCGTATTCACCTGGACCATAAGCGCCGTATTCGCCGCCACC
>DBHI01000090.1:0-1600 GCA_002296125.1 Anaerolineales bacterium UBA832
ACCGGCACCAACACCGGCACCTTCAGGGCTTGCAGTAAGTGGTGATATAGGTGTAAATGGACCCTTCACACTTGATTCGGATGTAAACAGTCCAGATATTACAAATATAGAAAATGGTTTTACTAATCGAGCGCAATTTGTAGAAGATAATTCAACAATCTTAGGTTGGATGGGAGATTCTGATGAGTTAGAAGTATTTCAAGTTATAGCTCAGAGTGGAGGTTCTGTCACTTTAGAACTTGAAATAATAAATCATGACGGTGACAGTAGTGATACAACAAATAATGCAGATATTGATATTTATGTAGTTGATACAGAAGAAAATACTGTTTCATCAGGAGCAGGCTTAGGGAAAACTGAAACTGCAGAACTACCTGTTGGCAACGGAACGATATATTACCTAATTATAGATCATTGGAGAGGCTATAACTCTGTTCCATCATCTTATGTAATTACACAGACACCAAATTTCGCAACAACAACAGATCAAAAAGAAGCAACAGATCGATCAAATGCTGATTTTAGCTTGGATAAAATATTAGTTGTCAAAAAGTCAATGCCACCAGAACTGATTATTGATTTTAATGCAACCGAAAATGAACTTACACAAAGCATGGGCAATAGATCTGGTAGTTTAGTGGAAATTACTCCAGAAGAATTAAGCGAAATGGCAGGTTTGCCTTCTGATGAAAATTATACATCAAGATTAAAGGAAGATTTTCCAGATGCATATGCAAAGGGAAGATGGCAAAAATCTCTATCTATTTTACAATCTAGGTCACCAAATTTAGCAATTGAACCTGATTGGAAAATGTATACACATGCAGAACCATTCCAGGCTGATCCTAGCTACAACACATATCAATGGTGGAATTTTGATGTTACTAATCTTCCGGAAGGCTTAGATATGATTGGTCAGGAAGTTAAGCCTATTAATGTAGGTGTTATTGACTCAGGAAGCCCAAGTCTAGATGATCCAAGTTTTGAGAGATCAACTTTTTATCCAGATTGGGGTTGGGATATGGAAGACAACGATACTGATCCAATGGATGAAGAATTTCTTTTATCTGACTTTAGTCACGGAATTCATGTTGGTAGTACTATAGCAATGCTTAATGATGGATTGGATGGTAATGGAATGGGGGCAAGAATCACTCCAATTAGAGTTTGCTATCAAGGTGGATGTGGAAATACTTATGATTCATATTTATTTATTAATGGAGATGCAAATCAATCAAATACATACTTTAAGGAAAGGGTAGGAGACAATCTTGGCATACCAGTTAATCAAGTAACTGAAAAATTACATTCAATAAACATGAGCTATGGCGGTGGTGGCAGCCAAACATCACAAGCTTGTGTTAAATTAGCGGATTTATCTGAATCAGGAATATTGGTGGTTTCATCTTCTGGGAACAGTGGTATTGGTTCAATTGGTTATCCTTCATCGTGTCCAACCGTCTATTCCATTGGCGCAACTAATGGAACAGACAGAAGGTCAAGTTATTCTTCCACAAATCAATATGTAGATTTTGCTGCTCCTGGAGGAGAATATTCAGATTGGAATGCTGATGGGGTTGATGATTTAGTTTATGCCTAT
>DBHI01000090.1:1954-3640 GCA_002296125.1 Anaerolineales bacterium UBA832
GAAAATTATGTCATGAATAGTAATAATGGTAATTTTATGATTGGAGCTCAAGGAACATCAATGGCTTCACCTCATGCTGCCGGGATCCTTGGCCTAGTAAAATATTATTATGAAGAAGTAGCAAAACCCTTTGAAACAAACACTTCACTACCAACAATACTTAAGTATACACAAGTTGATAAAATGCTAAGAGCTAATTTATTAACTAATGATGTTAACAAGGAAGCAAGAGATAATGATCCAACAGCCAGGCCTGGTTGGGATGAGCACTTAGGTTATGGAATTATTGATTTAGAGAAGGGTCTTAAATCAATAGATGCTTTTAATAGTGGCTACTTTACAAGTTTTGACAGTCTCCCTTACTACGAAGGTCCAGCTCTCGTAACATTAGATGCTGCAAGTTCTTATGAAGGCACATTTACTATTACTCCTAACGGAGCAGCTGGTTCAGGATTTAATACTGTGACCTATTCATATGTAGACGAATTTTTAGACGTGACTGACAATGGTTCTACCTACACAGTAAAAAAAGATCCCGACTACACATGGGCAGGGTGGGTAAATACACCAATTACTTTCAACTTTCCAATGGAAGCTGGGGCTGGTGTTCCATATGAAGGCTATGAGCTACTTTCAGTAGGAGTTAATGTAATATTCCATGTAATTGGAAGTGCTTACGATGTTAATTTTCCAACTTTAAAGGCCCGTTTATTAGATGATGTTGGAATTTTGATTGCAGAATCCACTTCTTCAGTAACTGATGGAGTAGGAGCATTTGTTTTTGATGAATTGACTGCAGGAACCTATAGATTGACTATCGGTTCAGATATAAATGGGGATAATTCATGGGGTGGTCCAGGAGAAATGTCAGGTTCTAGTGACTTATTTGAAATTACAAATGCAAATGTTACAGTTGATATAGATCTTGCGCCTGAAAAAACTGGGGTTGCTAATAGTGCACCAGTTATAACATCCACACCAACTACTGTTGCTTTTGTCGGTTCTACATACATTTATGGTGTAGATGCTTCAGATGCAGATGCAGATGATCTTACATATTCATTAACTGTCTATGATTCAAATGGTGATGAAATAGATTCTTTCTTATCCTTTGGAGCATTTCCGTGGCCAGCAACCACATTATCAGGCACTCCAACTGCTGATGATGTAGGAGTCTATACTGTGAGAATAGTAGTGACAGATGGTACTGATGCTGCTGTTCAAGAATATAGTTTAGAAGTAAAACAAAATTAATCTCAAATGACAAAAGAAAAAGATTCCATATTGGAAGAATTTCTTAATTCTATCTCACCAGAATATGACTTTGATAAAAGAATGGCTCCAAAAGAACCAAATTATGCTCAAGAAAATTTCTGGGCAGCCTTACCAAATATACCTTCTGCTGCGAACTTTAAAATTGAAGGATCAAATGAACCTGGGAGTTTAAAAGAAGTAGACTGTTTTTTTATTCACCCAACTGGTTTTTTTCTTAAAGATTGGAATTTTGACATTTCTAAAGATTCTTCAACTTTTCAAAGAACTGAACTTATGTTGGCTACTCAAGCATCTGTATTTAACGAATTATCAAATATTTTTGCACCTGAGTATAGACAGGCAACATTTGCTGCAATTTCTTCAAATAAAAAAAATAATAGTTCTCTTTCTTTAGAATTAGCCTATCAAGAT
>DBHI01000025.1 GCA_002296125.1 Anaerolineales bacterium UBA832
AACTCATGTTAATTCTAAAACTTCCAGGGTTCATACTTCTTTTAATCAAACGATTGCCTCAACTGGAAGATTATCAAGTACAAAGCCTAATTTACAGAATATACCTATTAGGAGTGAAATTGGTAGGAGAGTTAGAAAAGCTTTTATTGCTCCGGAAGGATGTCAATTAGTAGCAATGGATTATTCTCAAATTGAATTACGAATAGCTGCACATTTGTCATGTGATGAGTTTTTAACAAATGCGTTCAAACAAGATGTTGATATTCATGCTTCTACCGCAGCTGCTGTCTTCGATATACCTATTGATAAAGTTTCTTCTGATCAGCGAAGACAGGCTAAAGCTGTAAATTTTGGCTTGCTTTATGGTATGGGTCCATATAGATTGGCTAGTTCTATTGATATTACTGTCGGTGAAGCTGAAGATTTTATTGAAAAATATTTTGACCGATTACCAGGTGTTAAGCAGTATTTGGACAAAATATTAGACCAAGCTACAACTCAAGGGTTTGTTGAGACTTTATTAGGTCGTAGACGTTATTTTCCGATGCTGAAATCAAATGATACAGGTAATAAAGCAGTCCATGCTCGTGCTGAACGTGAAGCTATAAATGCACCTATTCAAGGTGCAGCTGCAGATATTATTAAGATTGCAATGGTTGAGGTGTACAGGGCATTGAAGACAACTTTTTCTGATGTGAAAATCTTGTTACAAGTACATGATGAGTTACTGTTTGAGTGTCCAAATGATAAAGTTGAAGAGTTAATTGATACTGTTCGTCCAATTATGGAATCAGCATATGATTTGTCAGTGCCTTTAAAGGTGGATGTGAATGTGGGCAAGAACTGGGAAGAGATGATACCGTTTAATAATCAAGTATGATTCAAATGTTATGTATTTTCTTCCTGTAGTTGCAGGCATTTCAGCAGTATTTCTATGGGGTATTTCATTTGTGGCTATTAAGATAGTTTTGCCAGAAATGCAGCTCGAGACGATGATTTTTGTTAGACAGTTGTTGGGTTTAATGACTGTGGGGACAATTGTTGGAATTAGACGTAAATTTATTTTGCCAGTACGTAATTTGGTACCATCTCTTATATTTACAAGTTTTGTTGGAATTATATTACATCAATGGGTACAAGCGCGTGGCATGATGACTACGACTGCTATTGTATCTGCATGGCTATCAGCACTATCTCCTATGTTGATAGCAGTAATGAGTTGGATATGGCTTAGGGAGAGATTTATGTCAAAGTCTTTGATATGGTTGTTAATTGCTGGTTTTGGTGCAATATTAATATCATCTGGTAGTTGGGAATCTCTTCTACTAGGTAATTACGGTGGATCCGGAGCGTATATGGTTGCAGGCAGTGCTTTTTTGTGGGCTTTGTATTCGATAATGTTAAAAAAGATGTTAGTCAATAATGATGTAAGTTCTATTACCTTAATAGTATTATTATTGGGATTCTTAATGTTCATACCAATATTTGTTAATATCAAAGGTTGGTTAGATTTTAATGCAATTAGTCTAAATGGATGGTTAGCTCTATTGGTATTAGGAGTTGGAAGTACGGGTTTAGCATCAATTTTATATAATTATTCCTTAAAGAATGTCTCTGGAGTTGTAGCAGCATCTCTACAATACCCTGAGCCCTTAGTTGCTATGTTAGGAGCATCAATTTTATTGGAAGAAAGTTTTACGATGAGTATGTGTATTGGTGGTTTATTAATTTTAGTTAGTCTCAGATCTATACAAATTTTAGAGATTTATGATGGTGGTTCTAAACGGGCAAATTGAGCCATAGGTAAAATCGTAGCAGTCCAGATATAGTTTTGAGCATGGCTGGGGGCACCGGTTTCTGCATCGTAAAATTCCCAATAGTTTGTTGTTCCTTCTGAAGCGAGTTTTTTTACTAGTGGATTTGTTATGTGTTGTGCTTCATTAATATAGCCATAATCTGATAGACCTTTGACAATTAATAGCGTTAGGCTTGGCCACATGCCACCTTTCCATCGATTAGAGCTGCCATATCCAGCTTCTCGTTTACCTAATGAAGGAAGACCAAATTTCGTATGAAAATCACCACCAGGTAATAAATGTTTCTGTACAATTTTTTTGGCTTGTTCTTTTGAAGGTACCTCTGCATATAGAGGCATTAATCCGCCTATATCTTTTACTCTTACTTGTCCACCATATTTAGATATTCCATAATAGAAACTGTCTTCTTCATTCCACATGAGGGTATTCATTAGCTGAGTTAAATGAGATGCTCGAGATTGAAAGAGATATGCACGTGCATCGCCTAATTCTACAGCCATTTCATACAGTGCATGATCATTCGCTATGATATACGCATTTATATCCACTGAGCATTGGTTTTCTACACCATTTGTAGTAGTCCAAGTAATCAAGTCAGAATCATCTCTTACGGATTCCCAATGATTTTTCCAAAAAAACATTCCTTGGCATTTGTCATGATCACGTCTATTGGATTTTGACCACCACCAGTCATCATTTTTTATGCCTGCTTCAAATGATTCTTTTAAAAATTGTTTATCTTTGCAACTATAATAAATTTGTAACGCTTCCCATGCTAGTACAGGTAACGTTATATTTGTGTTTGTTATAGATCCTGGTCCTGTATCTGTTGTCACCAAATATGGGAAACCACCATCATTGTTCTGTGCATAGTAAAAAGCTCGTAACATGCCTTGTGCTTCAGTACATTTACCCAGTCTTGCATATGCTACTGCAGCTAAGTTTTCATGAGCATGATTCCGTGTTGATTGAAACCAATATATTCTTTTGTCATCTTTTGCTACAGGTGTAAATGAATAGTAAACTCTTTCATCAACAATCTCTTGAATAAATGGTTTGTCTAAGAATTCTGACACGGATGTACGTATATCAGAGGATTGTCTAAATGTGTTTTTTGTCGTTTTATATTGATTTTGTATTGCGTGAGAGACTGCAGGGATCTTGATGGTTTGACCGACCCAAATAAAATCTATATTTCTAATATTGTTGGCTGTTGAAATTTCTTCTACAGTTGTATTGTATGCGTCGGCGATATTAGAGAGAGTATCACCAGGTTGGACTACATATACGATATGTTCAGACGCCAAAGCACTTTGAAGTGAGGATCCCATACAACTTAACAATATTGTCATAGTTAATAATTTACGAAACATGTATTGAAATAATTTTGTTGATATTATCATTTGCTTGAAAAACTTAAAAGGATTTTGTATTATGCGGCATAGATTTGAAAGAAAATATTTTTGGATTTTTATCAATTATTTATTTGTTTTTCGTGTCTATAAAATTCTAAATATATTTCTATAGTGGTTACTAAAAATATCATGATTACAGGCCCGTAAATTACACCTAAAAAACCAAAAATATTAAGTCCTCCTAATGCTCCAATTAGTACAAGTGCAGGATTTAGACTTGCTTCTTTTGGTACTAACATTGGACGCAAAAATGTGTCTATGTTGCTAATTATTACTAGTCCACCTATTAGTATTAAAATGCCCTGCCATATGCTACCAAAAACTATTAGAGTAATTCCTGCTGGGACAGTAATTACGTTGACACCTAATGGTAACAGAGCAAAAATTATGCATAACAATGTCCAGAATGCTACATAAGGCACTCCACCAATAGCAAGAAATATACCTGCTGCAACACCTTGCGCTAATGCAATTACAAATACTCCTCGCACCATTGCTCGTGCCATGCTAGTTATTCTGAAGATATATTTCTGATCTAATTGATCATCCAATGGGCTGAGATCTTTAATAATTTGAAAAAGTGTTGGCATAATCGGTAAAATAGTAATAAGTAATGAGACAAAGACTATTGCTTGAGTAATAAACTGGACAGAAGAAGTACCAATATTTAATGCATTGTTTGCAAGATATCCACTTATTGGACCAATCGTTGTTTGTATATTTTCTATTAGTGTAGTTTCAGTGATTTGAAAATCGATGAAAGGTATTGAAGTTAGGAAAATGTTCATCTGAGATATTAGATGTAATAGCGTAATATTATTATTATTTACAAGCCCAGAGATATCTTGTGTAAATTCCAGAGATTGTTTAATTGTTATGTTCGCAATTAAGAGTAGGGGAACCAATAGACTTAAGGATAGTGCTATCAGAGTTAGTATTATTGATATAGAGATATATCCTTTACACCATTTCAACAATTTTAAGTATATAGGTCGATAAATTATTGCTGTTAGAAATGACATAATAATAGCGCCAATGTAGGGTTTTATGATGATATATGTTAGATAGCAAGCTAATAAAACTATTAAGTAGAAAAAAGACCTTGTTTTATTGGTGATGATTTTCATAATATTATAAGTATACGTGATATATGAAACTTTTTGATTTTATTTTAATATACATATTATTGTGTAATACAGCTTGTTTGAGATACTGCCCATAGATTTAGCATACTGGTTGTGTTGAATATGTTTGTTTTGTCCACCTGTTGTATATCAGTACTAGTTTTTACGCTAAAATTTTCTTCTTTATTGTTGTTAATTGCCCATGTGATTGTGTTGCCTTGAACAATAACCGTACCAGTCCATTTTGAATAATTGCCATCAGAATCATATTTTAGATTGATAGCTTTTTGTGTATTGAGTATTCGATAAGCATACCTTTCTTGACCTACTTTGAGTTCTATATTTTCAAATGAAGATTCTACTATTTTGTCATTCGAACTATCAAGAGTGACTCTAATTATGTAATTGTCGTCTTCAGAGTATTGTCTTTCAACCTTTGTGATATTTAAAGCTGACTTCATGTTTCCTGTGTCATCTGTAGGATCATATATAGTTTGATACAACAAATCTCCATTCTCAGTGCGTATTTCAGAAGTGTTTGAATGTGCATCATAAATGATATGACTATTAGGTTCAACTTTTGATGATAAATATAATTTGTCTGGAATGATGCCATTGTGCACCAGTAATAATTTTCGAATACCAGTTTTGAGGTTTGTAGGTCCTGTTAGATTAATGGTACCGTCTCTGGTCTTGATCGTTTGATTTTTTAGAGATGCATTCCAATTGAATGTGTAAACTGCGGCTTCTTGAGTATTATTTGTAGTTGAGTTAAAAAATGGAAATACACAAATATTAGAGTTCTTTTCTGGTTCAGGTGTAGGTGGATCTGTTGGAATCATTTGAATATCTATCGGCGTACCAAATAGTGTAGGTGTAGGCTCATATAGTTGTTCAGGTGCGTCAATTTGATTCATTTGAATCTGGCAGCTTGTCATGACAATACATAACATAGTTAAAGTAAGCACTTTAGGAATATTAACGGATGGTTTGATCATAATTAGTATGTATTGGTTGATTTGTTGTAAGTATTAAGGGGATTCATGTTGGATTATAATGAATGTGATTTCTTTACTATTTATATCAATTCTTTTTGATATTGTCTGACCTTCTAATGTCGATTCTATCGTACATTGTGTTGCTGGTATATCGCTAAATACAAAGTTTTCACTTATCAAATCATCAGGTTTAGTCCATTCATTCCAGTATGTTTCAACCCATCTTATCCCTTTATCAGCACATAAGATGTTGATTTTGTGTCCAGGTATAAACATGCCATTTTTGTCAATGATTTGTCCAGCGACTAATCCAGTCCCAGAGATAGGAGAGTACCATAATTCTGGATTCCGTGTTTTCATATAGTCAAACGGATCATCAATACGTATTTCTAGATGGAGATGTGGTGCTAAAGCTGCTCCTGATTTTCCTACTGTACCGATGATTTGGCCAGTTAATATTTGTTGATCTTTTTCAACTAATAAATTGTCTAAATGTGCATAAAGTGCGTATAGAGTCCTTCCATTCCATTGTTGATCTAGTTTTAATATTATGATATTGCCATAGAAATCATTTCGATAGCCAAACTTTTGGATATGGTCATTGCCAGAGTAGAATATGCTGCCGTTTCCAATTGCTACAACATTTGTGCCTTGATTGTTAGCCATATCTACTCCAAGATGAGGAGCTAACAGTCCATCCCATGTCATACCATAACGATAATGGGATACAGGATAATTATTTCCGTCCAGAATCGGTCTGTTAAAGAATAAATGAGTTTCAGGAGAAGCAATATTAGTGTGGGGTAGTGGTAGTTGTTCAGGAAGTGCTTTAGGTACTATAGGCGTATTGCTTGGGGTAATTGTTAATGAAGGGGTTATTGTATTTGTTTGCGATGGCGTAGGTTCTTGGGGAATTGTCGCTGTGGCAGTAGATGTTTTTGTAGGGGTTGTACGTTGAGGAGCTATTGGAGGAGGTAATGTTTTTTGATTTGATGATACCGATTTTGTAACAATTGTTGAGTCGAGTTGTGTGCAGCTACATAGTATTGCACTAATCATTAGTAGTATACAAATATATTTGCAAATCAATTGTTTGGTGTTGATGTGGGTGTAGGTGTCCATGTGGGTGGGGGAACTACATTAGTGAATTCTATCCAGTTGATTTGATTAGGTAAGATATTGATATCTTTTCTTTTTGTAGTGTGAGTTGTATTGATACTAATTGTATATGTTCCTGGCGGTAGATCGGCTATGACAAAATTTTCTCCTAACTGTTCGTCAGAGTTGACTGTGTCTTTTTCATAACTTGTTAAATATCTTCGGACTGGATTTAGCTCTTTGTTAAGTAAATCTTTTGAGAGAATAGTGATATTTGACAATGGAACTAGATTTTCCATTTTATCAGTGATACGTCCAGCTAGTGTACCCCAGTCTTGGTAGGGTGCGAGCCACAACTCTGGGTTTCTTGTTGAAGAATAGTCATTGTATCCGATACGTACTTCCATATGTAAATGGGTTCCTCCTTTGGCGACACCTGTTCCTCCTACTGTACCAATGATACTTCCAGTGCTTACTATCTGTCCTTTCGATACGATGATAGAGTTAAGGTGACCATAAAGTACATATATTGGTTGGTTCAAATAATGACTGGACGATTGTATTACTATTACCTTACCATAAAAGTCACTTGTGGGGCCCAATTTAGTGTATGTGTCTGTACCAGCAAAAACCACTTTACCGTTTGTAGTGGAATATACTGATGTATCTAAAGTGTTGACAAAATCTACTCCATGATGAACTCTTAATAATCCTCCTTGAGTAGATCCATATCTATATGTTGGACTGATATAATCGTTGTTTTTAGACGAAATAGGACGTTGTAACCAAAAATCTCTTTTGGGAATTTGCGAAAGTGATGGATATTTTGGTATAGGAGTATTGGTCGCATTGAAAGATTTGGTTGGAAACATTGTTGGAGAGGGTGTAATAGTGGGAGAAGACGTAATAGTTGGAGAA